>JAGQTR010000235.1 GCA_020438915.1 Mycobacterium sp. | reverse complement strand
TCTTCGGGGTCGTGGTGTAGACGCGAGTGCACACGCCACGGCGCTGCGGGCTGCCTTTGAGGGCAGCCGTCTTCACCTTGGCGATTTTATCGCGGCGACCCTTACGGACCAGCTGGTTGATCGTTGGCATGTACCGGCTTCCTGTGTAGCTCGTCGGTGTGACGTGTCGTTCTGTCGTGCTTCTGAAGTTCTCGTGTCCTGCAGTTTTACCCCGTCGGGTTACCCCGGGGCCGGGCGTGTCGCATGCGCCCGCCGAGGAAAATATCGAGGCGGTGCCTGCATTTTCAATGCATGGCGGACATGCGAAGTTGCCCGGCGTGCAGGCATGCTCGTGAGTGGTAAAAAACACGGGCGCCTTATCTGCCAGGCACGATCGTCCACAATACCAGGGCCGACCGCGCCGATCCAAACCCGCCGAGAAGCGCCCCGCAGCGACGTTCGCGCTGGTCAACGCCACCCTCATCGACTTCGAATGCCGGCGGCCAACCTCATCACCATATCCGTGAACACCCCATCGGTGTCGATACCGGCCATCACCCCGGTCATCTCCAGCAGCACGAACCCGTGCATGGCCGACCAGAACTCCAACGCGGCGAAGAATGCGGCGTCGGCGTCGAGCCCGTAGGCGGCCAGCACCGAGATCACCGGAGCCGCCGCGGCCCTGGTCGCCTCGGTGAACTCGGGATCGTCACCGCCCAGCGGCATCCTGGTAAACGCGGAGTACCGCCCCGGATGGTGATGCGCATAGCTGCGGTAAGCGCCGGCAATCACCATCACCGCATCGTCGGGTGGGCGGCCCTGCCCGACGGTGTTGAGCATTTCGATGATGTCGCCGACCACCCGCATCCGCACGGTTCGGCGCAGGTCATCAAGGCTGTGCACGTGGTTGTACAGCGACGGACCCTTGGTGCCCAGTTGATTGGCCAGTGCGTTGATCGTCAGCGCGTCCCAACCTTCACGGTCGAGAAATGTCAGCGCGGCGTTGACGATGGAATCACGGCTCAGCCTCGCCGAACGCGGCGGACGGGCTGCCATCTCGCTGTTCCCCTGAGGTCGTCGGTACGACCCGCTCGCTTCCGGGTCAGCGAAACTCTAGTTCACCCGCTGCTGGCTGAGCCGCGCGAGCCGATCGACGATCGAGCACAGATCGGGCAGCGTCGCCGAGTTCATCGTCTGGATGGACCAGGTGATGACGTCGCCGCCCTTGGCGACATAGATGCTGCACGCGGTGTCATCGTAAGCCTTGAACCCCGGGTTTCCGTCGATGACCAGTTCGCTCACCGTGCGCCCGGACCGCTGTTCGAGCTCGCGTTCGGTGTCCATGTCACTGCCCCGGTACCACCATGTCGAGATGCCCATACCCGCACCGAGGCTGCTGATCCCGGTCTGCTCCTGCCAGAAGCAGCCCGCGTCGCTGACCACCACCGGTGTGAACAACGTCGAGCCGGCCGCGTCGTCGACGTCGCCATCGGTGATCCCGTTACAGTCCGCGCTCGCAAAGCCCACGGCAGGGTCGCCGGAGCCGGACCTTCCGGCAGGTTCGCCGGGGCGATCGTCGGTGCCGCAACCAGCCAGCACCGCGACCGACAGCGCGACGCAGGCGCGGGCCACCGAGTGCGCCGTGGCGCGGTCCGCCCAGTTTTCGAAGGCCACGTTTACATGTCCGAGCGCAAGGTCGCCGACAACAGCTTCTCGGCCTCGGCACACGTGTCACCGGTGCGTTGTCCGCGGAACTGCACCCACCAGCTCAACACCCCCGACCCCGCGGCGGCCGTCGCCGAGCAGGCAGTACCGGTGCTGTCGCGACGGGCCGAGAACCCATCGTGCCCTTCCACGACGATGTCGTTGACCACAGCCCCGCGCGCCACGGCGAGATCACGCTCGCGGTCGAGGCTGCCGGAGTCGAACCACGAGAAGGTGACGTCCACGGTCGTCGCCGTGGCGCCCGATCCGCGCGACAGGATGTACTGGCATACGGCGCCGCTGTAGGGCCGCATCACGGTGTCCGCACCGAGGGTCTCCTGCACCGAGATGTCGTCGAGCAGCCCACAACTATCGTCGAGGTAGCCATAGCTCCGGTCGGCGTCGGGAACCCCGGAATCGGCTCGCTGTGCCGTCCCCCCGACCGTCTGTGCGCACGCTGCAACCGTCGCCATCGCTGTGACGGCGACGATGACGAACAGGCGGGCACGTCCCACACTCCCGAGCATTGACGCTCACGCTACCGAGCACGCCGGACCGAAGCGACTCGACGACAACTGCAGAGAGCGTCCGTCTACCAGTGTGGACTCAACGTAGGCTGAGGTATGCCTGTAACTTCCCCGCGACCACTCAGCTGGGTCGGCGTTGCCGCGCTCTGCGCAACCCTCGGGCTGACCGCGTGCGGCTCGAACAGCGAGGACACCTCCAACCCGACCGTAACGGCCGGCTCGCAGGGCGCCCAGGTCGAGATCGGCAACACCATCAACTACGGCTCGTTTGGCACCACCGCCGACATCGACTGCGCCGACGGCAAATCCCTCAATATCGGCGGATCCAACAACACCCTCACAGTCAAGGGCACATGTACCAACGTCAACATCGGCGGCGCCGACAACAAGGTCAGCATCGATCGGGTAGATGCCGACCTGTCCGTCGTCGGGCTGAACAACACCGTCACCTACCGTGACGGCGATCCGAAGATTAACGACACCGGTAGCAACAACACCATCACCAAGGGCTGAGCCGGGAGCGCTCAGCGCGGGTCGCGGGCACCGTGACGACCCGCTCCCGCGGCGAATCGGGCTGCGCCCTCCAAAGATTCCGCGGCCACCCGCGACATGCTGGCGAACTCGAAGTCCATCGCGTCGGCCTCCGACAAGCCCCACTGGGTCAGCGCCGATCGGCGGTCGGCGCGCAGGCATTGTTGCGGCAGCGTGGCGAGTTCAGCGGCCAGTTCCTCGGCGCGCTGCCGCGACTGGCCATGGGGCACCACTCGATTGGCCAGGCCAATCGCCAGGGCCTCCTCGGCGTCGATGCTCCGACCGGTGAGGATGAGATCCATGGCGCGGCTGTGGCCGATCAGCCGGGGTAGCCGAACAGTGCCGCCATCGATCAGCGGGACGCCCCACCGGCGGCAGAAAACCCCCATGATCGCGTCCTGCTCGACCACGCGCAGGTCACACCACAGCGCCAACTCCAGCCCACCGGCAACGGCGTGGCCGCTGATCGCGGCGATGACGGGCTTGGACAACGTCATCCGACTCGGACCCATCGGCGCGGGCCCGGTCCGGTGCACCGGGTTGGCATCCGGCGTGCCCAACGCCTTGAGATCAGCTCCGGCACAGAATGTTCCGTTGTCTCCCCAGAGAACAGCGACCGCGGCCGAGTCGTCGCGATCGAACTCCTCGAAGGCGGTGAACAATTCCAGCGCCGCAGCGCCGTTGACCGCGTTGCGCGCCTTAGGCCGGTTCATGATCACCGTCGTCACCGCGCCGGCGCGCTCAACCCGCACACCGCCGAGTCCCCCGGTTGCTTCGCCCCTGCCCCCCGCATCATCCGTCACTCTCATGGCACCTCCGCAAGTTCCACACCTTCACGCCGCGCGAACATTTCGGCGGCGAAGTCTTGGTAGGCAGTCCGCAATGCCTCACCCGGCCACCCGTCGGGCAGGAGTTCGTCGGGCAACACCGGGTCGGTCAGGAGGTGACGCACCATCGAGGCGGCGACGACGAATCTGGCAGGTATATCGTCGGCATCGGCCATCGCGGCCAACATGTCCCGTGCCGAATTCGCCCACCCCGAAACGTCCCACAACCGGGCGGCCAATTCGACGGGTGCATCGTCGGTGGCGCGGAGTACCCGGACCCGGTCTGCAACCTGCTCACCAAGGTCGACCCCGAGATTGTCGGGCCGCATCCACACCCCTTCACGCAGCTCAGCGAAGCGCTTGTCCTGCAGGGTATTTCGCAGCGCGGCCCGGGTGCGGGGTTCGGTGCCGATGCTGGTGATGACCAACATCGTCCAACTGCCGTCCCAGGATCGTCGGCGCGGGTTTATGGCGTCATCCTGGCGCCGTTGGCGTGCCAGCAGACGATCCGAAAGTCGGTAGCCGTCCTCGGAACGCACCAGATCGCCCGCGCTGACCATTCGCGTCAACGCCACCCGCACCGTCGACTCCCGAAGGCCGAAATCACTTGTGAGCAGCAATAGTTCGCCAGCGGTCGCCCAAGCCGGGTGGGCACCGAGCAGCACACTCAACACCACCGAACGTGCCGTCATCCGCGACACCTCCCGGGCCACCGTCACACCCCAGAGGTTGTTCGACCGTGGTCGCCGAAGGGTTCATCGCGACGGCGCACGGCATCGCGGAAGCCGTGCTCCCGAGCCTGGGCGACGAACGCATGACCCTCAGGGGTGTGCCGCGCGACACCGTCGAACACCGTCGAGATCATCGCACTGTTAGCGACCCCCTGGTTGTACAGCGCGCTGTTCATCGC
>JAGQTR010000234.1 GCA_020438915.1 Mycobacterium sp. | reverse complement strand
GGGATCCGGGTGGAACCCGAGGTGTACTGCAGGTAGGCGATGGTGTCGTGTTGAACATCGACCGGCTCCCAGGTGCCGCCGACCTCGTCGGGCACCGCATCGACAGCGATCACTCGCGGGCGTTCCTTGGCCGGACGGCTGCGGAAGAACTTCCGGACCCCTTCAGCGGCCTCGGTGGTGGTGAGGATCGTCGACGGGCTGCAGTCGTCGAGCACCGCGTGCAGACGGCCCACATGCCCGGGCTCGGACGGATCGAACAGCGGCACCGCGATCCTGCCGGAGTACAAGGTGCCGAAGAACGCGATCAGATACTCGAGATTCTGCGGGCACAGAATTGCCACCCGGTCGCCCGGTTCAGTGACCTGCTGCAATCTGGCCCCAACCGCGCGATTGCGGGCACCGAAGACGGCCCAGCTCAGGTCCCGCTCAACCCCGTCCCGCTCGGTCGAGAAATCCACGAAGCGGTAGGCGACCTTGTCACCACGAACCCGCGCCCATCGTTCGACGTGCTTGACCAGGCTCCCGTTATCCGGGAACTTGATCAGTCCGTCCTTGATGAACGGGTTATGGAAGGCCATTTCACACACTCCAATCGAAACGGGATCGGTGATCCGCTCCATCCACGCGGGATTGCGTCCCGACCCCGGGGATCGTACCGGGAGGAAGGCTCCCCACACCTCAGCCACCCGATAGGCGTCTCGCGTTCGCTCTTAGATTTCCCTTAATGTTAGGTGACGTCCCCACCTGCGCCAAATCAACCCGGTCACGTGTCAGCCATGTTTTGGCTGCGGGGCGTTATCAATCAGATTCTGTGCCCAGTTCAGTGTCCACTGCGTTGCCGGCGCACCATCGAGGTTCCAGAAATCCGGTGTCGCATACATCGCGTGGACGGGCTGACCCGCCCCGCCGCTGAGCACCTCCAACGTCTTGGGCAGTTGGGCGATGTTGAACGCCGATTCCGGCGCGGCGCAGATCAGATCGCCGCGGGCGCAGATCTCGTAGGTGCGGTTGTCGAGCATCCCGAACCCGCCGGGGCGCGGACCCGACATCGTCAGTCCGAGCGCCGACAGCGTGGGTACCTCATGCAGCGTGATCTCCGCCCCCTGCCCCTCGGCGTTGGGACCGATTTCCTGACCGACGCCTGCCTGGCGGCGGCCGTCGGCGATCAGCATCACACCGAGCACCAGATCCTCGTCCACGGGACCACGACCGTTGCCGATGTCACTGGCAATGTCACCGGCGATCACCGCGCCCTGGGAGAAACCAACCAGCACATAGCTGGTCAACGGGCAGCGGTTGTTCATGTCCTTCATCGCCTGCACCGCAGCGCGGGTGCCCTCGGCCCGGCTGTCGTTGTAGGACATCTGCTGGTCCGCCGACAGCGGGTTGTGGAACTGCGCGGTGTAGGGAACGGTGAACACCTCGAGGCGGTCCGAACTGAACTGCTGGCGAATCGGATTGGTGACGTTGAGCAGCAGCGCGCGCGGAAACTGCACCGGATTCAACGGATCGAGTTGCACCGAGGACTCCCACGTGCCCGGAATGGAGATCAGCTGAACATCCGGGCAGCTCGCATCCTGGAACGGCGGACGTGGCTGCTTGGTTCCGGGCACCGCCGTCGGCGGGACCGCGCTGGGCGGGATGGCGGTCGGAGGGGTGTCGGGCCTGCGTAGGACGACGATCACGATCGCCACGATCAGCACCACGACAAGGCCCACCGCCCCGGCTGCGAACAGCGCGAGAAGCCGGTGGCGTTTCCGCCGGTTGGTCTTGGCCATCACGTACTAATGCTCCTGAGTTTGTTGCTCCGCTAGCAGAGTCGCTCTGTCGCAATCCGGATGTAAACGGTGGTCGCGGCGCGCAGCTGCCCAGCAGACGGCACCACCGCTCGCACGCCGTCGTGACTGTCGGGATCGGTGACGTCGTCGCGCACCAGCGGCGCCACGAAGTCCCATACCGCCTGGTCGGTCTGCCCGGCCGCGCGCGCCTGGCACACGTAGGAGCCGATGCTCAACGCGGTGAGATTATTGGACGGCGTCACCCCTGCCGCATCCAGGGCCGCGAGGTATACGCGCTGCCGCGGGGTGACAACAAGGGCATTGGTGGATAGCGCACCTGGCTGCGCGGAGTCGCCGGACTGGCCGGGCTCGGGGGCGGTCTCCATCTCCGGCCCCAGACCCACCACGGTCTCGTCGATCGGCGTACACCCCGTCAGCCAGGCTGCCGACGAAGCCAGCAGTAGGGACATCCCTGCCACTCCGCCTGTCACCATCGCCGACCTTGACCCCTGCTGCACCCCTCCACGGTACCGGCTATCCACCGGAGCACCCTGTCCGGCGGTTATCTGATGGTGGCAACCAGGTCACCCGACATGGCGGCCAGCTGCCCCCGCCACGAACCCCAGTCATGGTTGCCCGAGGTCGGGAAATCGAAGTGGGCGTTGCCTCCGCCGATAGCGCGGTAGTGCTGGTAGAAGAAGCGGTTGCTGCCCTGCGCCAGCCCGCAGTAATCGATCATCGCGGGGGGATCGCTGCACGTCGTTGTGCTGGGGCTGAACACCCACAGCCGGGTGTTGTTGTCCACCATCAACTGCGCGTGCACGTCGGGGTCGTGCCACTTCCACCGGCCCAGCTGCGCCGCACCCCACATCGCCTGGGTGTTCACGCCGCCGTACTTCGCCATCCCGGCGGTGATGGCGCCGTTGACGTCGGTGCGCGACGGGGTGAGGAACCCCGAGAGCGAGCCGGCGAATCGGTAGCGGTCCGGGTGGAAGGTCGCCATGGTCAGCGCGCCGGTCCCGCCCTGGGCAGCGCCGACGATGCCGTGTCCGCCGGGAGCCAATCCCTTGTTGGCGGCCAGCCAGTTGGGTAGCTCGTCGGCGAGGAAGGTCTCCCACTGCTTGCTGCCGTCCATCTCCCAGTTCGTGTACATGCTCCACGCACCACCGGCGGGGGCGGCCACCGAGATGCCCAGCCCGGCGAGCGTGTTCATGGCGTTGCCTGCGGTCACCCAGTTGCTGACATCAGGCGCGGCGTTGAACGCGTCGAGAAGCACGACGGCGTGCGGGCCGCCGCCCTGGAAAGCGACCGGGATGTCGCGGCCCATCGCGGGCGAGGGCACCATCAGCATCTCGACGCCCTGGGCGTTGGCGGTCGGCGCGCCGGGAGCCCAATTCGGCATCCAATTCGGTGAGGACACCGCTCCCACCGACCACAGCGCCATCGCCAGCACCGTGACCGCGATCATTCGAGTCAACGCACGCATCGGCCCCACCTCAATCCTTCGCATGTCTTTCAGCACCAATCTTCGGCAGCGCTTCTGCAAAGAGTGAATCACATCACCGCGACGGGGCGGGGCTAAAGCGATCGACGGCGGCGACCCCCGTAAGGATCACCGCCGTCAATCGTTGCCCACAGTTCTGGGCTGTTCTTGCTCGTCCCTCGTGGCTAGCCGCCGTTCGCCTCGGCTGCCGCCGGGGCCTCTGCCGGGGCCGGGGCCGGGGCCGACGGCTGCGGAACCGCACCGAGAACCCGCTGGATGTCGGGCTTCATCTGCTGGAGCTGCTGTCCCCAGTAACCCCAGCTGTGGGTGCCGTTGGACGGGAAGTTGAACACCCCGTTGCGACCGCCGGCAGCGATGTACTCCTCCTGGAAAGTCTTGTTGGTGCGCAACGTGAAGCCTTCGAGGAACTTCGCGTTGAACAAGTTGCCGGAGCTGGAGCCCGCATCGAGTTCAGAGGGCTTTCCGTTGCCGCAGAACACCCAGATGCGGGTGTTGTTGGCGACCAGCTTGGCGATGTTGACCATCGGATCGTTGCGCTTCCAGGCAGGATCGCTGGACGGGCCCCACATGTCCTCGGCCTCATAGCCGCCCGCGTCGCCCATCGAAATGCCGACCAGCATCGGCCACCAGCCCTCGGACAGATTGAGAAAGCCCGACAGCGAACCGGCGTACTGGAACTGATTGGGGTGATAGATCGCCAGCGTCATCGCCGCCGAACCCGCCATCGACAGGCCGACCGCGGCGTTGCGCTTCGGATCGACGCCCTTGTTGGCCGCCAGGTAGGCGGGCAACTCGCTGGTCAGGAATGTCTCCCACTTGTAGGTGCTGCAGCCCGCCTTGCCGCACGCGGGCTTGTACCAGTCGCTGTAGAAGCTGGACTGACCGCCGACCGGCATGACCACCGCGAGACCGGAGTCCAGATACCACTCGAACGCCGCGGTGTTGATGTCCCAACCACTGAAGTCGTCCTGTGCACGCAGACCGTCGAGCAGGTACACCCCGGGTGCATTCGGCCCGCCACTCTGGAACTGGATCTTGATGTCCTTGCCCATCGCGGCAGACGGCACCATCAGGTACTCCACCGGCAGGCCGGGACGCGAGAACGCCCCTGCCGTCGCCGAACCGCCGGCGACGCTGATCAGCCCGGGTATCACGGCCGCCGCAGCGGCTGCCACCGTGAGCCGACGCCCCCAGGCAGCGAGCATCTTCGGAAAGAGCTTCATGTGTTGTCAATCCAATCTTTCGTAACACAACGTGCCGGCCCGGCCAGCTGGACTGGCCCTCGCCTCGTTGCCTGTGTGGTCGACCACAGCTTTGTGGTGTTCTCTGTTCGCCGCGAACCCGGTCGGGGTCCCGTCACATGTCTTATCTGACTGACATGGCTACAGTGTTACGAAAGCAGACGACCCTCCTTACTGCCAAATCGCCTGGGATTCAGGGTCCCGTCGGGGGCAGCCCGTCATAAGGCGGATTCACCCGTTCCGGGATCGGTAGGCCACACCGCGCCAGTTCATACAGCGGCACCCGGTCGATGCGATATCGGGTGAACCGTGCGGCGTTGACTAGGTTCGACAGGAAACGCTTGGGCCCCATCGGCGCCCGGATTGCGGCCAGCGCCGCCTCGGTTTCGGGGCACTTCAGCGCCGCCTCGGCCTGCCTGATCCAGTCCTCGTCCAGATATTTCGGGATGAACGGTTCGGTCTTCAGGAATGGGCCCTCGGCCACCGCCCAGTCGGGAAACAGGTTTTTGTCGTGGCCGATTCGACCGTCCTCGATGCGCGAGGTGTGTGCGGCCAGCGGGTTGGCCAGGCCGATCTGATCGATCACCCGGACATGGAGGCCCACGTTCATACCCAGCATTCCGAGGTTGGTGAAAAATACAGTGTGCGGCCCCGTTCTATGTCCGGTGGACGCCTCCTTTGGAGCATCCGGCGGCGGTGGGATCGCCGGCACCACATCCCAGGTGTCGTAGTGGCCCGCCGGTAGCAACAGGGCACCGTCGGGAGTGTT
Source organism: Mycobacterium sp. (assembly GCA_020438915.1). Taxonomy (GTDB): domain Bacteria; phylum Actinomycetota; class Actinomycetes; order Mycobacteriales; family Mycobacteriaceae; genus Mycobacterium. The sequence goes on along the minus strand of JAGQTR010000234.1, from coordinate 4,659 downwards.
CTGGATCGCCGCCAGGACCGCGCGCATCCGCGGGTAGTCGAGGTAATCGGCGGCCGTCAGCGGATGTGCGTGACCGGTCGCCTGGGCGTAGAAACGGCGTTCGTCGACGATGCCGGTGTGGGTCACGCGGGTGGCGTCGGCCCCCATACCCGGCGAATTGGCCGCCCACAGCGACCAACCCACCACCGCCAGCCACAGCACGCTGGTGGCCCCGGCATACAAATAACCCGCTCCACGTGCCATCCTCGACCGATCCGGCAGCGTCAACGGCACCACCGCAATGGGTGCCAACATGCAGAACAACGGTGTCAACAGCACCCGGCCGTGCATGAAATCGCCGCCCTGGCGGATCCAGTACACGGCCTGCAGAAATCCGCTGAACAGCATGAACGCCACTACCGCCGGTGGGCTCTGCACCGCCCGGGCCAGCCATCCTGAGCCCGGAGGCGCTTGGCGATTCACCCACGACGGCCGACCTCGCAGCAAAATCACCATGACCGCCAGGCCGACCATCAGAATCGCCGGCGCCCACAGCAGGTAGGGCTGGTTGAAGTTGGCGAGGTAGACGAAACCCTGCTCCCACTTCGATCCGGTGGCATCCTTGGCCAGCGCGGTGCCGGGGAAGAGCAGGCCGTAGTACCCCATCCTGAAGATCTGGTAGGCCACCGGCAGGAACCCCCCGGCGGCGACAATCAAGGCGCGCCGCCGCCAGTCGGGTGCCGCGATCAGCATCATGATCAGCGCCAGACCGCCGATGAGCGCCAGTTCGGGCCGAACCAACACGCTCAGGCCGGCGACCACCGCGAGCGCCCCGTCGAACGTCGCCGAGGTTGCCGGGCCACTCCCGCCTGCCTTGCGCGCGGATTCAGGCCTGCGCAGCGCCTGCGACCAGCAGACCATCATCCACCACAGCAGGCCCAGATAGGCCAATACCAAACCGTTTTCCAGACCGGAGGTGGCGAAGTCGCGGGCCGGCGGCACCGCGATGTAGACCAGCGCGCCCGCGGGCAGTAACAGCGCGCGGCGGCCCACCAGACTCGGCGCGTAGAGGCGACCGGCACCGAGCATCATCAGCGCCACACCAAGCACGCTGAGCACCAACGCCAACACCAACACGACGTACTCCAGGCGCGCGGGCACAGCGACCAACCCGCCGAGATAGACCAGATACGACCACACCGTGGAGGTGTTGGCCTCCACCCGCTCCCCGGCGTTGAAGACCGGGCCGTTGCCCGCCAAAAGATTGCGCACTGTGCGCAACACGATCAAGCCGTCGTCGGCAATCCAGCGCCGCTGCCAGGCACCCCAGCCGAAGAGCGCCGACACCACGGTGACGCTCACCCACAGACTGACACGGGTGTAGGCGTCGTAGGCAAACGCGGGCCAACGGTTCAGCCGGCGGGCCACTGCGCTGCTGAGGCGGCCCATTGCCGGGGCGCTGGTGCGCTCAGCTGAGGAAGACTGCGGCACCGAGGGTTCCGATCCAAGCAAGGGCGAGTAGCTGCAGCACCCGGTCCTTGAGTGCGATTTCCTCTGGCTCGCCTGCCATACCGCCGTCGACGTCGACGGCGTAGCGCAGGGTCGCCACCGTGAAGGGAACCATGGAGATCACGAACCAGGATGTGCCGCCGGTTGCGTCACGCTCGAATGCCCACAACCCGTAGCAGAGCACCAGCGCGGTAGCCGATAGCGTCCACACGAAACGCAGATACGAGCTGGTGTAACTCTCCAGGGACTTACGGATTTTGGCGCCGGTGCGTTCGGCCAGCTGCAGTTCGGCATACCGCTTTCCGGCCGCCATGAACAGCGAACCGAACGCCATCATCATCAGGAACCACTGCGACAGCGGCACTCCCGCGGCAACGCCGCCGGCGATCGCGCGGATCAGGAAGCCCGATGACACGATGCAGATATCGATGACCGGCTGATGCTTGAGCCCGAAACAGTAGGCCAACTGGATTCCGATGTAGAAGGCCATCACCACCGCCAGGTTCGGGGTGACCAACCACGAAATCGCCAGTGACGCAGCGCCCAACACGGCGGCCAGCCAGTAGGCCAGCCACTCCGGAACCACTCCCGCCGCGATCGGGCGGAACCGCTTGGTCGGGTGGGCGCGGTCGGCCAGCACGTCACGCGAGTCGTTGACCAAATACACCGACGATGCGGCCAGGCTGAAAACGACGAAGGCCAGAAGTACCTTGACCAGCACCTCACGGTAGTCGTAGGCGTATCGGTCGTCGCCGAGTGCAGCTACCGGGGCGGCGAACACCAGGACGTTCTTCACCCATTGACGCGGCCGAATCGCCTTGACGATCCCTGCGGGGAGATTCTTCGGAGGACCCGCCGGCGAGCCGGTGTCCTGGCCGACCTGGGATGCACTCATCAGGGCTGGCACCTTTCTTCGACCCGCGCGGCCACCTTCGCCACCACCGCGCCGACCGCGATGCCGGTGACCACGTCGCTCGGGTAGTGGACCCCGAGAACCAATCGGGACAGCGCCATGGGGGGAATCAACAGGACCGGCAACGGCAGGCCGGTGGGCCGCGCCAGCAGCATCGACGCCGCGGTCGTGGAGGTGGCGTGGGCGGAGGGGAAGCTCAGCCTGCTCGGCGTTCCTACATTGACCGAGATCGCCGGATGGTTCGGGCGTTGGCGGCGCACCACCCGCTTGATGACCACCGCGCAGGCGTGCGCCAGGAATGCACCCGCACCCGCCGTCAGGTAGTCGCGGCGGCGGCTGGGGAACATCAGCGCACCCGCGGTGGCCAGCGCCAACCACCCGATGCTGTGTTCACCGAAATGCGAGAGCCCCCGCGCAGCGGCCAGCACGCCGGGACGGTCGGCGAGTGCGGACTGAACGGCCACCAGCGCCAGGTCCTCACCAGCAGCGGGGACCGCCTCGTCCGTCACGGGATCAGTCATCGCTGGATTCTGCCACCCGCTGCTCGCCGGCGTTCAGGACGGCCTCCCAGCGCTGTTTGCTCGTCAGCTCCGGCAGCGCGTCCCGGTACATCTTGCGCATTCGATTGAACCTGCGCGCCAACAGAACATGCTGACGCACCGACGTTCGCAGCAGCTCGAACATCTTCGTGCGGTCGCGCTGCCGGTAGACCACGCCCCGGCCGTCCGCCGTCGTCACGGTGACACCGTCGACCCGGCACAGCAGGAACCACCGGGCGTCCTGGGTGGCGACGTTGAGTTCCGGCCGCCGATGGTGTGTGGGGTCGTGCTCACTGAGCTGATGGACCACACCGCGCAGCAGCCGAATTGCGATGGCGGGCTTGGATGTCGGGATCTTCACCGTCCGGCGACTCTTGCCCGACGGGGGCGGCAACGCGGTGGCTCCCGGCAACACCACCGCATCGGGATAGTCCTTGCGCATCGTCCGGATGTCGGGAAGCGCGGATTCCAGGATGGAGAAGATGTGTTCCGGGCCGGCGAGAAAGTCCGCCATCGCCCTGTTCTGGATCGCTACCGTCGAATACTCCAGGCACAGAAGGTGTTTCATCGTGGCCTTGATCGACGAGAGCAACAGACCCCGGGCGTTGCCGTCCCAGTGCAGGGCCGCGACGACCAACCGGTTGCGCAGGTGGAAGTAGGCCTGCCAATCGATCGCGTCGTCCTTGTCGCTCCACGCCATGTGCCAGATCGCGGCACCGGGAAGTGTCACCGTGCCGTAGCCGTGTTCGGCGGCGCGAAGCCCGTAGTCTGCGTCGTCCCACTTGATGAACAGCGGTAGCGGCTGACCCAACTCCTCGGCGACCTGCCGCGGAATCATGCACATCCACCACCCGTTGTAGTCGACGTCGATGCGCCGGTGCAGCTGCTTACTGCGGTCCCCCTCGTCGACCAACGGATGCTTGGCGAAGTCGTGGTCGTACTCGGTGTTGGGCGCATTGGTCCACATGAAGTTCGCCTGATCGACGACCTCACCCATCACGTGCAGGTGCGAGGGCTCCTGCAGGTTCAGCATCTGACCGCCGACCAGCGTCGGAGCCTTGGCGAATCTGTTCATCGCCAGCGCCCGAAGCACCGAATCCGGTTCGATACGGATGTCGTCGTCCATGAACAGGATCTGCTCGCAGTCGGTGTTCTTCAGCGCCTCGTACATCACCCGGCTGTAGCCTCCGGATCCGCCGAGGTTGGGCTGATTGTGCACCGAGAGACGGTTGCCGAGCGCGGCCGCCGCCGCGGCGAAGCCCGGATGGTCCTTGGCCTTGCTGGTCCCCTGGTCCGAGACGATCACCGCACCGATCACCTCGTCCACCAAGGGATCCGATGTCAAGGCCACCAGCGCGTTAACGCAATCGGAAGGCCGATTGAACGTGGGAATGCCCACCGCGACGTGAGCGCGGCCCGGTGCCGGCTCCGGCGCGTACCACCCGGCGCTGCGCAGCGTGACCGCGGTGTCGGTGGTGACGTCGAACCAGATCCAGCCGCCGTCCTCGAACGGGTCCAGCTCTATCTCGAACTCCACCACCGCTGAATCTCCGTCGACGCTGGAGAACGAGTCCCCGCTGACGGTGATGCGGGCACCGGTGGCCTTGGTGCGGTAGACGTCCACGCGGCCGCTGCCGGTCAGCTCCACATGCAGCACCACCGACTGCAGTGTCGACCAGCGTCGCCAGTAGCTCGCCGGGAAGGCGTTGAAGTACGTCG
>JAGQTR010000233.1 GCA_020438915.1 Mycobacterium sp. | reverse complement strand
TGCTCATCGACATCACCTGCGGCGCGATCGAGATCGGTGTCAAACACCTCACCGTCTACGCATTTTCGACCGAGAACTGGAAGCGCAGCACCGAGGAAGTCCGGTTTCTGATGGGCTTCAACCGGGAAGTGGTGCGGCGCCGCAGGGAGAATCTGAACGACATGGGCGTGCGGATGCGCTGGGTGGGCTCTCGGCCCCGGATGTGGCGCAGCGTCATCAAGGAGTTCGATATCGCCGAGCAGATGACCGTCGACAATGACGTCATCACGATCAACTATTGCGTGAACTACGGCGGTCGTACCGAGATCGTCGAGGCGGCCAGGGAACTCGCGCAGCAAGCAGCGGACGGCAAGATCGCCCCGGCTCGCATCAGCGAGGCGATGTTCGCCAGGCATCTGCACCGCTCCGACATTCCCGACGTCGATCTTTTCATCCGAACCTCGGGGGAGCAGCGGGCAAGTAACTTTCTGCTCTGGCAGGCGGCGTACGCCGAGTATGTCTTCCAGGACAAGCTCTGGCCGGACTACGACCGTCGTGACCTGTGGGCCGCGTGCGAGGAGTATGTCCATCGCAACCGACGCTTCGGTAGGGCCTAGATGGACCTGAACGAGCGCCTCGCGATGGTCCTGGAGGAGATTCTGCCCGTCACGCATGAAGACGACGGGGCGCTCACCGTGCGACACGACGACACCTTCGCCTCGCTACGGGTCGTCACCATCGCCGAAGACCTCGACCTGGTGTCGCTCACCCAGGTTCTGGCGTGGGATCTGCCGCTGGACAGAAAGGTTCGAGCCGGCGTCGCCAAACACGCACACGACACGCTGCTGGGCACCGTGTCGCTGGTGGAGAAGGTGGGCACCGAAAAGGCGGGAACCGACGGGGGCCGGTCCCGCAAGTCCGGTGATGTGTTGCTGCGTTACAACTTTCCGGCGGCCGGCCTGACCGACGACGCGTTGCGCACGCTGATCCTGATGGTGCTGGCTACCGGCGCTGACGTGCGGCGGGCGCTGACGAGTTAGTCGTCCGACGTCGCGGCGGTTCGGCACTTGCTGCAGATGCCGAAGATCTCGATGGTGTGGCTGACATCGGAGAAGCCGTGTTCGCGAGCGACCTCGGCGGCCCATGCTTCGACTTGACCGCCCTGGATCTCGATGGTCGACCCGCAAGCCCGACAGACCAGATGGTGATGGTGATGGTCCGAACAGCGGCGGTAGACCGACTCGCCGGTATCGGTGCGAAGTGTGTCGACCAGCCCGGTCGCGGCCATTTGCTGCAGCGTGCGGTACACGGTGGTCAGGCCGATGCCCTGCCCATCCCGCCGCAGTTCGTCGTGCAGATCCTGAGCGGAACGGAATTCGTCGAGGTTTTCCAGCAGCGCCGAGATTGCCGCCCGCTGGCGGGTGGCCCGGACTGCGCCGGTCACTGCGGCCTGTCCAAGCCCTCGGCGGCATGTGTCACGGCGGTGACGACGATGTCGGCCAGGTGATGATCGACCAAGCGGTACAACACTTCTCGGCCTGATCGGACCCCGTCGACCACGCCTGCCGCCTTGAGGATACGCAGATGCTGGCTGACCAGCGGCTGCGGAACGTCCAAGACGTGCACCAATTCGTGTACGCAGCGAGCCTGCTCGCGAAGCTGCAGCACGATGGCGATGCGCACCGGCGCGGCCAATGCGCGCAGTAGGTCACCCGCAGCGTCGAAGGATGCGCGCGCGGGCAGCTCCGATAGCGACGTTTCCGTCGGCAGCTGGGGGGCGTGACCGGCGGGCGCATCAGTCATAGTGGAAACGATTTTCATTAGAATTCACGATACATGCGTGACTGTGCATGTCAATCGTGGACCCCGTTCGCCCACGACCGAACCCCAGTGGCGACATCGCTTACGCTGTTGAGCCGTGGCTCCGCCTTCGATCATCGATACCGTTGCAAACCTGGCCAAGCGCCGTGGACTGGTGTTTCAGTCTGGTGAGATCTATGGCGGCACCAAGTCGGCCTGGGACTACGGTCCGCTCGGCGTCGAGCTCAAGGAGAACATCAAACGGCAGTGGTGGCGTTCGGTGGTGACCGGACGCGACGATGTGGTCGGTCTCGACAGCGCCATCATCCTGCCCCGCGAGGTGTGGGTGGCATCCGGCCACGTCGAGGTGTTCAACG
>JAGQTR010000232.1:2621-3003 GCA_020438915.1 Mycobacterium sp. | reverse complement strand
GCTGGGCGATGGCGTTCAACACGCCTTACAAGCTTTACAAGCGGTACGCCTCGCATGAGGGCGGAATCGCCGATGCCGCAATCATTTCCTGGCCTGACGGAATCGCTGCGCACGGCGAGATCCGGGACAATTACAGCAACGTCTGCGATATCACCCCGACCGTGTACGACTTGCTGCAGATCGTGCCACCGGCATCGGTGAAGGGAATTCCGCAGAAACCGTTTGACGGTGTCAGTTTCAAAGTGGCCCTTGATGATCCGGATACACCCACAGGTAAGGAAACCCAGTTCTACACAATGTTGGGGACCCGGGGAATCTGGCACAGGGGCTGGTTCGCCAACACCGTTCATCCGGCGTCCCCGTCGGGCTGGTCGCACTTCGA
>JAGQTR010000232.1:0-2576 GCA_020438915.1 Mycobacterium sp. | reverse complement strand
ACGACCTGGCCGCCGAGCACCCCGACAAGCTGGAAGAGATGCAGGCTCTGTGGTTCTCCGAAGCCCAGAAGTACAACGGTCTTCCACTGTCCGACCTGGGTGTGTTCGAGATGATCGGGCGCTGGCGGCCGTCGCTGGCCGGTGAACGGTCCTCCTACATCTACTATCCCAACACCGCCCCCGTCTCGGTGGGGGGATGTGTGAACATCGCGGGTCGGTCCTTCGCGGTGCTGGCCGAGGTCGACGTCGCCGGTCCCGATGTTCGCGGCGTGCTGTTCAAGCAGGGCGCCGGTCACGGCGGTTACGTGTTGTACGTCGACGAGGGGCGACTGGCGTTCGTCTACAACTTCTTCGGTGAGGAGGAGCAGACGGTCATTGCCGAAGAACCGTTGGCGCCGGGCAATCAGGTGCTGGGTGTGGCATATGTCCGCACAGGGATGGTCGAGGGCAGCCACACCCCGGTGGGCGACGTCACCCTGTACGTGAACGACGCGGCAGTGGCGACCCTGTCGGGGGTGAAAGCGCACCCCTTCATCTTCGGCTTGGCCGGTGGCGGAGTGAGCGTCGGCCGCAACGTCGGGCAACCGGTTTCGGCAAGCTACACAGCGCCGTTCGAGTTCACCGGCGGTGCCATCAAACGCGTCGTGGTCGATGTGTCCGGAGCGCCCTACATCGACGCCGAGCGGTCCCTGGCACGCGCCTTCGCCCGGGACTGACCGTCATGCGCCGTGCACTCATTGCTACCGCAATGGCTGTCGCGCTGATCGCCTCGGCATGCACCCGCGTCAGTGACGGGGTACCTACGGTGAGGTCCGATGCTCGCGCGCCGACCTCCGATCCTGCGAGGACTTCGCAGACACCCACGCCCAGCGATGATCCCGAAGATGCGATGCCGGGCGTCGTCGCCACCACGCAACCGCCGCAGCCCTGCACACCCGATGCGCCCATGCCGGTTCAAGTGGTCGCCCAGGTGTCGGATCCGCAAGCGCCGACGGCAACGGTCGGTGTTCCCGACGGGTGGTCGATGTCCTCGGGTGGCGCCGATCCGCAGGGGGCACGGTTGCAGGGGCCGGACGGAATATGGGCCAGCGTCACGATCTCGCCGACACCGCTGGGTCCGGCGGCGGCGTTCCGTCAGTACGACGACGACCGCACCAGCGGCGCCGCGATCAGCACCATGAGCCTGCTGCCTGGCCAGTTGTGCGGCTACAGCGGCCAGAAGCTGATGGGAATGCTGTCTGCCGGCACCGAAGGCACTGCAACCGTGCAGTACCAGGACCGCGTGGTGCACGTGCCCGGCCCCGTGCAGGACTACCTGATCGCGGTGCGCGTCGAGGCGCCCTCCGGTGCTCCGGGTTTCACCGAAGCCGCCTCGCAGCTGACCGACGATTTCGGTATCGGCCTACCCTGAATCTCATGCTCACCGATCTCGTCGAGTTGGACGGCGGGCCGTTTCGGATGGGTTCGACGCGTTTCTACCCTGAAGAGGCGCCCGTACACCGCGTCACCGTCGCGCCGTTCGCGGTGGAGCGGCACCCGGTGACAAACGCCCAGTTCGGCGAGTTCGTGGCCGAGACCGGCTACCGCACCGTCGCCGAGATCGCGCCGGACCCCGCGCTGTTCCCCGGCGCCGCACCGCAGGATCTGGTACCCGGTGCGTTGGTGTTCAGGCAGACAACCGGTCCGGCCGATCTGCGTGACTGGCGGCAGTGGTGGGCCTGGATGCCCGGCGCGAACTGGCGACATCCCTTCGGCCCGGGAAGTTCGGTCGAAGACAAGACCGAGCATCCGGTGGTGCAGGTGTGCTACGCCGATGCCGCGGCGTACGCGCGCTGGGCGGGACGGAGGCTGCCCACCGAGGCGGAGTGGGAATTCGCCGCGCGGGGTGGGTCGGCGACGACTTATGGCTGGGGCGAGGAAGCTACCCCCGATGGGCAGCTGATGGCCAACACCTGGCAGGGCCGGTTTCCTTACCGTAACGACGGTGCGCTGGGGTGGGCGGGAACCTCGCCGGTCGGTTCGTTCCCGCCGAACGGATACGGCTTGATCGACATGATCGGCAATGTGTGGGAGTGGACGACCACCCGTTTCGTCGGCCACCACCGGCCCGGCGGTCCGGTGGACCAGCCGTGCTGTGGCCCGCAGGCGCCGGACCCGGCGGTCAGCCAGGCGCTCAAGGGCGGATCGCACCTGTGCGCCCCGGAATATTGCCATCGGTACCGGCCGGCCGCCCGGTCGCCGCAGTCTCAGGACAGTGCCACCACTCACATCGGGTTCCGCTGCGTCGCCGATGTGTGAGTTCTGCGCGCTAAAGCACCGTGACGGTGCGTGTGCGCGCCGGATTCGCCCGATTTGGAGCATCCCCTGAGCTCACCTAGTATGTGGGGGTTGCCTTGGGCAGACCTCGGTCGTCTTTCACAGAGGACCCTGCGTGCCGTTGGGTGACATGAATTTTTTGGACAAGACCGCGCACGTCAGGTCGGCATCTGCCGTGCACACAGTAACCAGGTCAAGGAGATCTAGTGATTCAGCAGGAATCGCGTCTCAAGGTCGCCGACAACACCGGCGCCAAGGAG
>JAGQTR010000231.1 GCA_020438915.1 Mycobacterium sp. | reverse complement strand
GGCAGCGACGAGGAGGCCGACTACCTCGGCATCCCCGGCCTTCTCGACACGAATCAGATGCGAGATCTGTTGCGGCGCAGGCAGGAAGAGCAACTGACCAAGCGCACGGTCAGCGGCGTGGTGCCGCGGCCCTCGACGCATGGCCAGCTGCGTGAGTTGCGACGCGAGCTCAACGCCCTGGTGTCGGTGGCCCATCACCGCACCGGCAAACCGCATGGGTGGATCCACAACGAGCTGCGGCGGATCTGCGGCGGCCCGCCCATCGCCGCGGCGACGACCGATCAGCTACGCGAGCGGATCGAGGCGGTGCGGGGTCTCAAGGTCTGAGCGAATCCGGCGCGGCAAGCGACGCCCACGGTGCGCGAGCGCGCCCGATTCCACTAGAGGCCGAGCAGCTCCGGCAGATCGGCCACCGAGTCGATCACATGGTTGGGTTGCATGGCGAATTCGTCTGCGGCCCAACGGTTCAACGTGTCCTGACGAAACTTTCCGGTGCGCACCAGCACCCCGGTCATCCCGACCACCTGGGCGGCGAGCACGTCGTTGTTCAGGTCGTCGCCGACCATGTACATCTCGTCGGGGTCCACCCCGAGCCGCCCCGCTGCCGACAGGAAGCCTTCGGGCGCCGGCTTGCCGACCGCCGTGGCCTTGCGTCCGGACGTCTGCTCCATCCCGATCAGGTACATGCCGGTGTCGATCCGCAAACCCTCGGCGGTGTTCCACGCGGTACTGCGGTGCATCGCCACCACCGGAACCCCCTGGGCCATCCAGTCGTAGACCCACGACAAGGTCAAGTGGCTGTAGGCCGGACCGGCCCCGCCGAGCAACACCACATCGGGGGTCTCCGGCGCGCGCTGACCCGTGAAATCGCTGGAGTAGACGATGTCGATACCGGGCATGTCTTCGGCGATCTGGCCGCTGTTGACCAGAAAGCAGCGCGCATCGGGGTAGCGACCGCGGACGTAGTCGGCGGTCAGCGCGGCCGCGGTGATCACCTCGTCGGCCCGGACTTTCATCCCCGAATCGGTCAGCAGTTCGGCGATCTGCGAGCGGGTTCTGGTGGTCGTGTTGGTCAGGTACGCACACGCCACCTGGTTGTCGGTCAGCGTGCGCAGCGTCTGGGCCGCACCGGGGATCGGCTCCCACGAGGTGACCAGCACGCCGTCGATATCGAAGAGCACCCCACCGATCGCCATGGTGCGACAGTAAACCGACGATCGACGATCGCAAGCCGGACCCGGCTAGCTGCGCGCCCACTGGGTCGCACGCACCCAGGGCGATGTCTCGGCGACCACTGACCAGGCGACATCGGCGGGGACGTCGACGACCTCGTAGCGCTTTACCCCGGCCGCGGTTGCGGCGATCACGGTAGCCACTCCGGCGCGCCGTTGCAGCAGAGTCTGGCGCACGGTCCACCCGACGATGCCCGCCGCGGCCACGCAGTCACGGCGACGCGCCACGCTTCCGGACCGGGCCACCAACCAGCCGCCGCCCACCCGATGCCCGAGCGACCGGGACCGATCGGCGGCCAAGAACATGCTGACCAGCGTCAGCACCGCGAGCGCAGGCCAGGCCCAGCCGGGCGCCGCGGCGGTGACGGCCGGGATCATCAACCCGGCGACCACGACGGCGGGCAGTGCCATCGCCCTGATCCAGCGCCGACGGGTCGCCACCGGTCCGTGGGGCGTCAATGCGCCGGTCACCGCGTCCGGATCGGCGATGAGATCGGCCAGCACCGACTCCGCGGTGCGCCGCGGGCATGGGGGGAGCAGCTGCGAGGCCTCCCCGGCCCCGGCGACGCCGGTCATCACGGCGTCCAGGCGCGCACCTCCGAACAGCCTTACCAGCAGCGGCTCCCGCAGCGAGCCGCCACGCAATCGGCGCATGTCGAAGGTGTGCTCGCGCACCCGGAGCAGACCATGAGACAGATGCAGCAGGTCGGCATCGCGTCGTAGCTCCAGGTTGGCGTAGGTCAGAAGCGACTGCGACACCGACAGCGCCACCGAGGCGAGTAGTACGACCAACACGCCGATCAGCACGCCTCCGGAGCCGGCAACCTCGAAAAAATCGGTACCCAGCTGAACGACACGCGAATCTTGCAGGGCTGCAAATACTCCCGTCTGGTAGATCACCGCGAGTGTCGCCGCGATCATCAGCAGTCCGGTGAACGTCAGCGGGCTGTACCGCAGCCACGAAGGTTGCCAGCGGGCCAGCACCCGGCCCGGCGGGCCCGCGGGGCCGGCGGGCGTCAGGGATTCAGCCAGCAGGGTCGCGCGCAGGCCCGGCACCTCGCGGGCCGGCACCGCGTCGAGCGCGAAGGACGTGTCGCCTACGGCTTCCCGCCCGGTGCTCACCCGCACCACCGTCAGACCGAGTAGCCGGTGCAGCAGCCGGGCGTCGGTGGACACCGACCGAATCCGGTTGCGCGGCACCGAGAGCACCTGTCGGTGCAGCACCCCGGTGCGCAGTGCCACCTCGTCGGCACCGATGCGGTAGGTCGTGGTGAACCACCGTGCCAGCCCGTAGCCCACGATGAAGCCGACGCCGACCAACGTCCAGATCGGGTTGCCGGTCGCGGACCCCAGGACCAGCGACCCGATCAGCACCGGAAGCTGTCGGAGCACCTCGTGCACCGGGTGCACGAGCAGCATGCGGGGGCTCAGTCGCAGCCAGTCCCGACCCGGTGCCCCGGTCATGTGGCGTCCTCGGCGCCCAGTGCGGCGATGTCAGTGAGCCGGGCGACAACCCGGTCGGCGACATCGCAGTCCAGCGCGACGATGCGCACCGCGCCGGCCGACGACGCGGTCGTCACCGTCACGTTGGACAATCCGAAAACCCGATCCAGCGGACCGCGATAGGTATCGACGGTCTGGACCCGCGAGATCGGGGCGATCCGTCGCTCCTGCACCAGCCAACCCGACCGCGTGTACACCGCATTGGCGTCGACGTCCCACCGATGAACGCGGTAACGCCACAACGGAGCCACCACCACGAACAACGCGACGCCGAGCACGGTCCCGACCGCACCGAGCACGTGCAGCCAGAGCAGACGATGGTCCATCGCGAACCACACCACCTGTGCCACCACGGCGAACAACCACGGGATTGCCGCCCCGATCGCCCACACCACCGGCGCCCTGCGGCTCGGCCGATGCGCCGGTTCGACCAGATCCATGTGTCGAGCATGACCTATCGAGAGCGAAGTATGTTGAACCCATGAGCGCTAAATGGACCGCCGCCGATGTTCCCGATCAAACCGGCCGAGTGGCCGTCGTCACCGGGGGCAACTCCGGTATCGGCTACGAAGCTGCGGCGGTGCTGGCGGGCAAGGGCGCCCACGTCGTAGTCGCGGTGCGCAACCTCGACAAGGGCAAGGAGGCAGCGCGCCGCATCGAGCAGCGCCATCCGGGGGCAGATGTCACCCTGACCGAATTGGATCTGTCCTCGCTGGCCAGTGTGCGTAAGGCTGCCGACACATTGCGCGCGGTGTATCCGCGGATCGACCTACTGGTGAACAACGCCGGGGTGATGTACCCACCGAAGCAGACCACCAGCGACGGGTTCGAGCTGCAGTTCGGCACCAACCACCTCGGCCA
>JAGQTR010000230.1 GCA_020438915.1 Mycobacterium sp. | reverse complement strand
AGCCGGTGCACGGCAGCGCGCCGGATATCGCGGGCCAGGGTATTGCCGATCCGACGGCAGCCATCATGTCGGTGGCGCTGCTGCTGGCGCACTTGGGCGAGCTGCACGCGGCGGCGCGGGTCGATGCCGCCGTCGAGGAACATCTCGCGACGCGAGGTGATGCGGTGCTCTCGACATCCGCTGTGGGCGAGCGGATCCTGGGAAAGCTGTAGGCATCGCCGGAGGGTTCGTCACACTGCAGCGCCAGTGCTGGCTGTTCGCGATCGGGTCGACGTGCTTCGCGATTGCGACCGCACCGGGTGTCGCCGAACGTGCCGGGCCGACGACGGCGAACGTGCTCTGCTTTGTCGGCTCCTGGTTTTTCACCAGTGCGGCCTGGATTCAGCTGGTGCGCTCGCGCCCGGAGGGCAGTGCCGAGTGGTTCGCGGCAGCGACGCAGTTTCCCGGCACCGTCCTGTTCAACGTCAGCACCGGCGCCGCGGTGTGGGCACATCGGGTGGTTGCCGAGCGCGGGCTGGTATGGACCCCGGACGCCGCCGGCTCGGTGGCCTTTCTGGTCAGCGGGGCGATCGCGGTCCTCGCGCTCGACGCCGATGTTGGCTTATGGGCTCCGAAGTCCCGGGACTGGCAGGCGACCTGGATCAACATGGTGGGCTGCATCGCGTTCGGCGTCAGTGCGCTCGGCGCGTTCGTCTTCAAGACCGGCGCTATGGCCGACCCGTCACTGGCGAACGCGGGAACCTTCATCGGTGCACTGTGCTTCCTGGTCGCCGCGCTGATGGTGTTGCCGCGGAACTCAATCGGCGGGTCCACGAACGGTTGAGGAGGCCCGCGGCACCGCGGGAATGGCGATGAGCGGAAACACCGCGCAGACCGCGAAGGCGACCGGATACCCCGCGAGGCCGATCAACCCCCCGAACAACGGCGGCACGATGCCGGCGGTGAACAACTGACTGGTGTTCTGGGTGCCCAGCGCCCGACCGCTCCAGAATGGTCCGGCGATCTCAGCAATAGCGGTGAACGCCAACCCGTTGTCGGACACGGTGACCACCGAAGCCACCATCATCAGCGCGACGCTCAGCGACGAATCGAACCAATCACACAGTGCCAGCAGCGCCATCGATGCCGCGGCGGCGCCGGCGATGGTGCGGATCGGCCGCAGGCGCGAGGCGAGGACGGCACCGGTGCGCTTGAGATTGAAGTCCGACCACCGTCCCGCGGCGACCCGGCCGCCGGCCCCGAGGAACTGCGCCAGCATCACCATCGAGCCCGCCGGCCCCGGGGACCATCCGCGATCGCTGATCAGCCAAACCAGGGTGAAAGTCCACACCAAGGCCTGCGGCACCACGAGCAGAACCGAGGCGAGGTGGATGCGAAGCAACAGCCGGGAGTCGCGATAAGGGTTGGCGAGATCGGCAACCGCTGCCTCGGCGCGTGGCGGCCGCGGCGGATCGATCACGGCCACCGCACACACCACTGCTGAGGCCACGCACACAGCCGCGGGAAACAGCAGTGCCGCCGAGACGCCCTGGAATTCGGCCACCCGGGGGATCACCAGCGCGCCCACGCCCACCCCCAGCGGCTGCGCGGTCTGTCGAATGCCCATCACCAGACCGCGTCGCTCGGGTGCGAACCAACCGACAACCAGTCGTCCGCTGGCGGCATTGCTGCTCGCGGCAGCCATGCCACCCAGAAACAGAAATGCGCTCATCACGACCATCGACTGTGCGGACGCAGCGGCGACGGCGGCCGCGGCGGTGAGCGCGGAGCCCAGCGCCAGGACGATCCGCTCACCCACCCGGTCCACGACATACCCCCAGGCGATCAGCGTCGGCACCATGCCAAGGCTGGGCATTGCCGATATCAGCCCCGCCTGGGCGAGGTCGAGGCCACGTTCGCTGTTCAGGGTCGGGATGAGGAACGCCACACCATTGATGAACACGTTGGCAGATAGCGTCGTCGACAGCGCAATCACCAGCATCGACCAGCGCCTGAGGTGGCTTATCGGTGCGGCGGACACCGCGCCATCGTCGCACAGGCGTCTCATTCTGCTGAATTAGTTTCCCATATGATGAGATGCGCGTGGCTTCAACCGTTGTGCCGACAGGCCGGTGTGGGGCGGGCATTACGCTGGGGCAATGCGTCTCGGCCGAATCGCCAGTCCCGACGGGGTCGCCTTCGTCACCATCGAAGGGGATCCGAGCGAAGCGACCTGCAGGGAGATCGCCGAGCATCCCTTCGGCAATCCGACCTTCACGGGCCGGGCCTGGCCGCTGGCCGACGTTCGGCTGCTGGCCCCCATCCTGGCCAGCAAAGTGGTGTGCATGGGCAAGAACTACGCCGCCCACGCCGCAGAAATGGGCGGTACCGCGCCCGAGGATCCGGTGATCTTCCTCAAGCCGAACACCGCGATCATCGGACCCAATACCGCGATTCAGTTGCCGGCCGATGCCGACCCGGTGCACCACGAAGGTGAGCTGGCCGCGGTGATCGGCCGGCCCTGCAAGGACGTTCCGGCATCCCGGGCCGCGGAGAACATTCTGGGCTACACCATCGCCAACGACGTGTCGGCGCGTGATCAGCAGCGCAAGGACGGTCAGTGGATGCGGGCCAAAGGCCACGACACGTTCTGCCCGGTAGGGCCGTGGATCGTCACCGATCTGGACCCCAGCGACCTGGACCTTCGCACCGAAGTGAACGGTCAGCTGCGCCAGCATTCCACCACGGCGCTGTTGATCCACGACATCGGCGCGATCATCGAGTGGGTCTCGGCGGTGATGACCTTGCTTCCGGGTGACCTCATCCTGACCGGAACTCCCGAAGGGGTCGGTCCGATCGAGGACGGAGACACCGTGTCGGTCACCATCTCAGGAATCGGGACGCTCACCAATCCCGTTGTGCGCAAAGCGCGCAAGGGACTTAAGGGGGACCAGTGACCGACCAGCGCGTTCGCGTGAGATTCTGTCCTTCTCCGACCGGCACGCCGCACGTCGGTCTGGTTCGTACCGCGCTGTTCAACTGGGCGTACGCCCGGCACACCGGTGGAACGTTCGTCTTCCGCATCGAAGACACCGACGCCCAGCGTGACAGTGCCGACAGTTATGCCGCGATCCTCGACGCGCTGCGCTGGTTGGGTCTGGACTGGGACGAAGGCCCCGAGATCGGTGGCCCCCACGAGCCCTACCGGCAGTCGCAGCGCTCACAGATCTACCGTGATGTGCTGGATCGGCTGGTCGCCGCGGGTGAGGTCTACGAGGCGTATTCGACTGCCGAGGAGGTGCAGGCACGGCACCTCGCCGCGGGTCGTAACCCGAAACTCGGCTATGACAACTTCGACCGCGGCCTGACCCCGGAGCAGCGGGCCGATTTCCGGGCCGAGGGCCGCAACCCGGTGCTGCGCCTGCGGATGCCTGACGCCGATGTGTCCTGGACCGATTTGGTGCGCGGCGAGACGACTTTCCCGGCGGGCTCGGTGCCGGATTTCGCGTTGACGCGCGGCAGCGGAGATCCGTTGTACACGTTGGTCAATCCGGTCGATGACGCGCTGATGAAGATCACCCATGTGCTGCGCGGCGAGGACATCATGCCTTCCACCCCGCGCCAGATCGCGCTGTACCAGGCGCTGATCCGCATCGGCGTTGCCGAAAAGGTACCCCAATTCGCCCATTTGCCAAGCGTTCTGGGAGACGGGAACAAGAAGCTCTCGAAGCGGGATCCGCAGTCCAACCTGTTTCTGCACCGTGATCGTGGCTTCACTCCCGAGGGTCTGCTGAACTATCTGGCGCTGCTCGGGTGGGGTATCGCCGACGACCACGATGTTTTCAGCCTCGATGAGATGGTGGCGGCCTTCGACGTGGTCGACGTCAACTCCAATCCCGCGCGCTTTGACCAGAAGAAGGCCGACGCGATCAACGCCGA
>JAGQTR010000229.1 GCA_020438915.1 Mycobacterium sp. | reverse complement strand
CACCACTGCGAACACCGCGGCCAGCGCGGTCAGCGGCCACGTCCGTTCGTAGTCGTAGAACGCATAGGTGGTGGCGCCGGCATCGTCGACCTGGCGGCTGATGCGGATATCGTCGCCGACGGTCAGATTCGGTTGCCCGGGGCCGCCGCTGAACTCCAGCAGGGTGGTGGCGCCGCGGTTGGGGCCGGAATCGATGGCCACCATCGTCCGGACACATTGTGCATCTTTACTCGGAGTTCGGGGTGGCTCGGCCGTGAGCACCGCACCGGCCGACGGGTTGCCGCACTCCGCGGCGCTGCTGGAGAGCACGTGGCCGGCCTCGGTGGTCACCGCGCCGCCAGTGGCGTTCTGGAACGGCAGCGGGATGTCGGCTCGCTGTCCGGTGGGCCAGAGCAGTGCCGCGCCGAGCAGCGTTGCGATACCGGCCGCGATGAGCAGCCCGACGACAACCTTGGCGGCCAGCGGTCCCATCGGCGACGGGCCGCCCAGTGAGTGCGAGTGCGTCACCCGGACAGCGTAGAGGGCACCCACTCTGGGTGCCGGACCGTGTGGAGACCGTCACATTGGTGCGTCGGCTCCACCCGGGGGCGCTTTACGCTGGCATCACCATGAGCAGACAACTCTCAAATCAGGCACTGTTGAAGCGGAAGTACGATTCGATGCTGGCCACCGATGTCCGCCCGTTTCTTTCCGAACGTGGATTCACCAAGTCGCGCAACACTTTCGGGAGAAGGCGGGGTTCGCTCTACGACATGATCGGATTCCAGGCGAACTGGCACAACGGGGTCACCCCGTGGCACGGGTTCTTCATCAACGTCGGTGTCGGATCCGTCGATGTCGACGCAGCCTGTCCCGGGCACGGCAGCCAGGCGCACCCGCCCAATGGTTACCTGCTCGATCAGCGCTGGGAGGCGCTGGTGCCCGAGCTGCCTTACGAGCTGAGATTCCACCGCGAAACCGACATGGCGGTGTTTTGTACCGAGCTAACCGAAGGGCTGGGGCGGGTAATCGCCGAACTGGAAAAAGTTGACACCACGGCTGCGCTGGTGCGTTATGCGGTGGAACACAACCTGCTGATCCAGTACGAGAAGACGTGCTGCTATCTGGCGGCGACCGACGACATCGAGACACTGCGCCACTATGTTGGGGCACTGCGGGATTGCTTCGGGCATCAGGAACGATGGTCGTACTTCAACGAGCGCATCAGTGCCGTTACCCAACCGTGGACGGCGAGCTTGCGAGAGCTGGGCATCCTTGATCAGATCGGCGAGTTCACTGCCGGTAGCTGACCAGAAAGTTGCCCAAACGTTCGATAGCGGCAGCCAGATCGCGCGCCCAGGGCAGGGTCACAATTCGCAGATGATCCGGTGTTGGCCAATTGAATCCGGTGCCTTGGGTCACCAGGATCTTCTCCTGCAGCAGGAGGTCCAGGACGAGTTGTTCGTCGTCGGCGATGTCGTATACCTCAGGGTCCAGGCGCGGGAACGCATACAGCGCACCTTCGGGTTTCACGCACGACACCCCGGGGATCTCGTTGAGCTGTGTCCACGCCACATCGCGCTGTTCCAGCAGCCTGCCGCCGGGAAGCACCAGATCATCGATGCTCTGGTAACCGCCCAACGCAACCTGAATCGCATGCTGGGCAGGCACATTCGGACACAGCCGCATGTTGGCCAGCAAGCTGATGCCTTCGATGAAACTGGTTGCGTGTTCCTTCGGACCGGTGATTACCAGCCAGCCGGAGCGGTAGCCCGCGACCCGGTACGCCTTGGACAGGCCGTTAAAGGTCAAGCACAGGACGTCGGGCGCTACGCTGGCCATCGCGATGTGCTCGGCCTCGTCGTAGAGGATCTTGTCGTAAATCTCGTCGGCGAGCAGCATCAGCTCGTGCTTGCGGGCCAACTCGGCGATCTTGGTGAGGACCTCGCGGGGGTATACCGCGCCGGTGGGGTTGTTGGGATTGATCACGACGATCGCCTTGGTGCGGTCGGTGATCTTGGATTCCAGATCTGCGATGTCAGGCTGCCAGCCCTGGGTCTCGTCACACAGGTAATGGACCGGTGTGCCGCCCGCCAGCGATGTCGACGCCGTCCACAGGGGGTAGTCCGGAGCCGGGATGAGCACCTGGTCGCCGTTGTCGAGCAGGGCCTGCAGTGTCATCGTGATGAGCTCGGAGACGCCGTTACCCAAAAACACGTCGTCGATGTCGAAACGTGGGAACCCTTCGACGAGCTCATAGCGGGTGAATACGGCGCGGCGTGCGCTGACGATTCCCTTGGAATCGGAATAACCCTGGGCGTAGGGCAGCGAAGCGATGATGTCGCGCATGATCACATCGGGGGCCTCGAAACCGAACGGCGCCGGGTTACCGATGTTGAGCTTGAGGATCCGGTGCCCCTCGGCCTCCAGGCGTGACGCGTGCTCGTGCACCGGTCCGCGGATTTCGTAGAGGACGTCCTGCAGTTTGCTCGACTGCGTGAAGACGCGCTGCCGGTCGTGGTGGCCGGTCGAATGCCACGGCAGCTGATGGGTGGTCACGTCCACCAGTCTCCCACGCCTGTCCAAGTGTTTTTCCGGTGGAATCAACTACCTCTTGCCTGGCCGACGTGCACCCTTGGCGATGCCGAGCCCCTTGACGGGCGGCTCGTCGCCGACAATGCGGGCTTCACCGTCACCGGAACCGGCCGATGGAGCCGAGGGTTCCGAGGACGGCCCCGCGGGTGTCGAGGACGCTGTTTCAGCCTCAGCCTCAGCCTCAGCCTCGGGCTCTGGTGGCGGATCCGCCTTGGGGGCGGCCCCGGGCGCCTTCCTGGCGCCGGGTCGGCGGGCACCGGGGGCGATGCCGAGGCCCTTGACTTCGGGCTCCGGCGTGGCGCCGGTCAGGCCGAGGTCCGAGTCGGCGCTATCGGCAGACTCCGTACCTGGTTTCGCCTTATCCGGATCTAGGTTGGGTGGCTGCACGACGGTCTGCTCGCCTTCGTGGGACGTCGGCGTGGAAGCCGAAGCCTTCTTCGCGCCGGGGCGGCGCGCCCCGGCAGCGATGCCCAGGCCCTTGACTTCGGGCTCGGGCTTGGCCGCCGCCTCGGTGGGCTCTGCTACGGGCGCCGACGTCTCCGCTGCGGGAGCGGCAGCAGACTTTTTGGCGCCGGGGCGTTTGGCGCCGCCGGCGATGCCGAGTCCCTTGACCGGCGCTGCGGGCGCGGCCGCCACGGGCTTGTCGCCCGTCCCGGCAGCAGACTTTTTGGCGCCGGGGCGTTTGGCGCCGCCGGCGATACCGAGTCCCTTGACCGGCGCTGCGGGTGGCGCACTCGCCTGCGGTTCTGCAACCTCGGCGGGGGCGGCAGTGGTGTCCTCGGCTTCCGTGGCCGTGGCCGTGGCCGTGGCCGTGGCCGTGGCCGTGGCCGCTTCGACGCGCGGAGCACGCTTCTCGGCTTCTTTTGCCGCTGTGCCCTTCTCGGGCAGTGTGAAGGTGCTCTTGTCCAACGAGCCCAACAGCAGCTGGGCCACGTCGAGCACCTCGGCCTTCTCCACATCCCTGGCCGCGGCGACGTCGTCGACACCGTCGGTGATCATGACCCGACAGAACGGGCAGCCGGTGGCGATCTTGGAGGCCCCGGTGTCCAGCGCCTCCTCGACCCGTTCCTGGTTGACCCGCTTGCCGATGTGCTCTTCCATCCACATCCGCGCGCCGCCGGCCCCGCAGCACAACCCGCGGTCGGCGTGCCGGGGCATTTCGGTCAGCTTTGCGCCGGAGGCTCCGATCAACTCGCGTGGCGCGTCGTAGACCTTGTTGTGCCGTCCCAAGTAGCACGGATCGTGGTAGGTGATGTCGCCACCCTGTCCGTTGGAATCGACGGACTTGACCGGGACCAGCTTCTTGTCGCGGATCAGCCGGTTCAGCAGCTGGGTGTGGTGCAACACGGTGTAGTTGCCGCCGAGCTGCGGGTATTCGCGGCCGAGGGTGTTGAAGCAGTGCGGGCAGGTGACGACGACCTTGCGGTCTACCCGCTCGGTGCCGGAGAACATCTCGTTGAGCGTTTCGACGTTCTGCGCGGCGAGCTGTTGGAACAGAAACTCGTTGCCGGAGCGGCGCGCGGAGTCGCCGTTGCAGGTCTCGCCCTCGCCCAGCACCAGGTACTTCACGCCCGCCGCGGACAGCAACTCGGCCACTGCCTTGGTGGTTTTCTTCGCCCGGTCCTCGTAGGCGCCGGCGCAACCCACCCAGAACAGGTACTCGTAGCCGGAGAAGGATTCGACATCCTTGCCGTACACCGGCACGTCGAAGTCGACCTCGTCGATCCAGTTGGTGCGGTCCTTGGAGTTCTGACCCCAGGGATTGCCCTTGTTCTCCAGGTTCTTGAAGAGCACACCGAGTTCGCCGGGGAACTCCGACTCCATCATCACCTGGTAGCGGCGCATGTCGACGATGTGGTCGATGTGNNCCACCGGGCACTGCTCGACACACGCCCCACAGGTGGTGCACGACCACAACACATCGGGGTCGATCACGCCGCCCTGCTCGAGGGTGCCGACCATCGGTCGGGTGGCCTGTAACGGCGAGTCCAGCGGGACGCGTTCGAACCCGGATTCGGGGACGTGATGCGCGTCGTCGTGCTCGGTACCGATGAAACCGCCCTCGGTCGACTCAAGCTCCTTGGCCACCGACTCTTCGCTGGGCATCGCCTTGCCGTCCAGAAAGTACGGTGCCTTGGCGAACATGTGGTCGCGCAGGTTCATGATC
>JAGQTR010000228.1 GCA_020438915.1 Mycobacterium sp. | reverse complement strand
TGTACTGCTCGATCGGATAGTCCTGCAGGAAGCCCGAACCGCCCAACGTCTGCAGCGATTCGGTCAGCACCTCGTAGGCCCGTTCCGAACCCACGCCTTTGACGATCGGAAGCAACAGATCGTCGACCCGGTGCGCCATCCCCGGGTCCGCACCCGAGATCTGTTCTGCCACATCGTCGTCCTGGTGTGCTGCGGCGTACATGTAGAGCGCGCGCAAACCTTCGGCGTACGCCTTCTGGGTCAGCAGGCTGCGACGAACATCGGGATGGTGCAGGATCGTCACCCGCGGCGCGGTCTTGTCGGTCATTTGGGTCAGGTCTGCCCCCTGTACCCGCTCCTTGGCGTATGCCAGCGCGTTGAGGTAGCCGGTGGACAGGGTGCCGGCGGCCTTGACCCCGATCGTCATCCGCGCGTTCTCGATGACGGTGAACATTTGCGCGATGCCATTGTGGACATCGCCGACGAGGTAGCCGACGGCAGGCCGGCCATGCGCGCCGAAGGTCAGCTCGCAGGTGGGGGAGGCTTTCAGGCCCATCTTGTGTTCCAGGCCGGTCGCGAATACTCCGTTGCGTTCGCCCAATTCGAGTGTGTCCGGGTCGAATAGGTACATCGGCACGTAGAACAGGCTCAACCCTTTGGTGCCGGGACCGGCTCCCTCTGGGCGGGCCAGCACGAGGTGGAATATGTTCTCGGCGGTGTCGCCGACGTCGCCACCGGAGATGAAACGTTTCACACCCTCGATGTGCCAGGTGCCATCGGGTTGGGCAATCGCTTTGGCGCGCCCGGCGCCGACGTCTGACCCGGCGTCGGGTTCGGTCAGCACCATCGTCGCTGCCCAGCCGCGCTCCACCCCCTTGGCCGCCCAAGCTCGCTGCTGCTCAGTGCCTTCGGTGGCCAGGGAATGAGCCATCGCCGGCCCGAGCGCGTGGAAGAAACCGACCGCCGGGTTGGCGCAGAACAGCATCTCGAGGATCGCCCAGGTCAGCGCCGCGGGGGCAGGTACGCCGCCGATCTCCTCGGCGATGCCGACGCGCCACCATCCGGCTTCCCTGACTGCCTCTACGGTTCGCTTGATCTCGTCGGACACCGTGATGGAATGGGTGGCCGCATCGAACACCGGCGGATTGCGGTCGGCGTCGACGAATGACTCGGCGATCGGTCCCTCGGCGAGTCGACGGACCTCGTCGAGCATCGTCCGGGCGGTGTCGGCATCCAGGTCGCCGTACCCGCCGGCGTCCAGCACGTCGCCGAGGCGCAGCACCTCAAAGAGATTGAACTCCAGGTCGCGGACGTTGGCGATGTAGTGGTGCTCGGTTTGTCGTGTCGTCTGTGCCTTTGCCATGAGGTGTCTGCCCGCCCTGTCGTCCGCCGATGTGCTCGTTGACCGCAGTCTGACTGTCTAGCAAAGGGATACGCAACCGTAACCAGCACAAACCTACGGTGACGCAACCGTAGGTAGCGAGGTCAGCCGAGATGTGTGACTCCCGTCACACAGGTGATCAGGCTGAGTTTCTGCCAAGAATGCGGCGGCATTTTGATCGAAGGCGCCATCTGGCCCGCCAAAGCCTGTGGAATGGGTCCACGAGGCTCCATGAGGGGGTCCGACGGCGACGAACGGGGTGCAGGTGAAGCGGCTCAACGGCGTGGACGCCATGATGCTGTACAGCGAGACGCCGGAGATTCACATGCACACCCTCAAGATCGGTGTGCTGGATGTGTCGGAAGTCGAGGGCTATGACTTCGACTTGTTTCGCAGCATTGCTCAGCAGCGATTGCACGCTTTGGCCCCGCTGCGCTATCAGTTGGTCGACATTCCGCTGAAATTCCATCATCCGATGTGGGTGC
The DNA here is from genome assembly GCA_020438915.1 of Mycobacterium sp. Lineage (GTDB taxonomy): Bacteria > Actinomycetota > Actinomycetes > Mycobacteriales > Mycobacteriaceae > Mycobacterium. The sequence continues at coordinate 822 of JAGQTR010000228.1, read as the reverse complement.
AGAATGCCGAGATCGACCTCGACTATCACCTGCGCCGGGCTCAGGTCGCGGCTCCGGGCGGGCGCCGCGAACTCGACCAGCTGATCGGAGAGATCGCCAGTACGCCGCTTGATCGGGATCGCCCGCTCTGGGAGATGCACGTCGCGGAAGGCCTGGCGGGCAACCGCATCGCGATCATCCAGAAGGTGCACCATGTGCTGGCCGATGGTGTTGCCTCCGCCAACCAGTTGGCCATGGCGATCCGGCAGAACCAGCCGCAGGTGGGCGGTCAGCTTGCGCCGTCATCGGCCGACTCCCGGACGCCGCTGAACCTGCTCAAGGCCGCCGGTCGCGATCACGTGCGGCTGATACGCCGATTGCCACGGCTGATGAGCGAGACCGCCACCGGGGTCGCCAACGTCCGCAGGAAGGCCAAGGAGCGGGGCCGTCACCCCGACCTGGCACGCAACTTCGCTCCGCCCGAGACGTTCATCAACCACGTCGTCACGCCGGGGCGGCGCTTCGCGACGGCACCGCTGGCGCTCGCCGACGTCAAGCAGACAGCCAAGCATCTCGGCGTGACCCTCAACGACATCGTGCTCGCAACCGCGGCCGGCGCCCTGCGTCAACTCCTGCTCCGCTACGACAAAAAGGCCGACTCGCCGTTGATCGCCGGAGTCCCAGTGAGTTTCAACACCTCTCCTGAGCGGCTCATGGGCAACGAATTCACTTACATGACACCGTCGTTGCCCGTCCACATCGACGACCCGCTCGAGCGGGTCCGGTTGACCGCGACGGCTACCGCGATCGCCAAGGAGAACCACCAGCTGCTCGGGCCGACCT
>JAGQTR010000227.1:2364-6536 GCA_020438915.1 Mycobacterium sp. | reverse complement strand
CCCATGAGCGACGAAGACGCTCTCGAAGTGGCGCTGCGCCTGAAGGCACTGGCGGATCCGGCGCGGGTCAAGATCATGTCGTTCCTCTTCAGTTCCCCTGCCGGCGCGGAGAACAGTGGCGAACTCGCAGCGGTCCTCGACCTGAGCGAATCCACCGTCAGCCACCACCTGACGCAACTGCGCCGCGCCGGTTTCGTCGATTCCGAGCGGCGCGGAATGCACGTCTTCCACCGCCCGGCTGCCGACGCGGTCGGCGCGCTGTGCACGGTGCTGGACCCCGACTGCTGTACCCGCGGGACTCGATCGCCGACAGGGCGCGACGGAGAGGCGGATCGATGAATGTGTGCTCCGGCCACCGCCACGTACTGCCCTACACCCCCCGCTCGACCGGCAGCCTGCCGCAGTCGACGGCCGCCACCAAGGCGGCGTGGTCGGCTTCGGTTTGGTCGGCGTATCGACGGGCGAAGTCACACAGTGCGTCGTCCACCCGTTCCGAGCGGCCCAGGTAGCCCGCGATCATCGAGGCGCCACTGGTGCGCGCATGACCTTTTGCCAGCAGCTGACCGACCACACCCGTGTAATCGATGAGCGCCTTGGGGTCCATGGCATCCAACGGGATGGTGCCCTTCATGTTTCGGAACTGCCGCACGTAATACTGGCGCCGGCCCATCGTCGTCCAACCCAGTAGCGGATCGCTGACTGTCTGCAGAGCCTGTTGGTATTCGACCACCCGCTGGCCCTGGTGTGAATGCAGCGCCAATTCGCCGTGCACATAGCGCGCCAGGACTGAGCGGCGGGCTTGCTTGAGTTGCAGGAACACGACGTCTTCGGACGAAGAGCCTTCCAAAAGCGCCACATACGCGCGCAATCCGACGCTGCCGACCCCGACCACCTTGTGTGCGACGTCAAGCAAGGTGTAGCCCCCCAGTACCCGGCGCCAGTGCGTGGCCAAGGTGGGCAGGTAGTCATCGAGCGCTTCGGCCAACGCTTGTGCTTCGCGCTCGGGTAACCGGGTGATCAGCGGCGGCTCTTCGACGATCCGGCGGACGCCGTCGACCTCTTGGGTGAAGCGGGGCAGCGCGCGATCGCTGGTGCGGTTGCGTGCCCGCTTGGCTGACCGGCGCACTTCGTCGGCCAGCGGTCCGGCAGCCTCGCCGGCCAGTCGGTCGACGCCCAGTCGGGTGAAAGAGCGCGAGAACAATGGTTCGTCGGCCAACCTGCGCACCTCCAGTCGGTAAGCCGAGACGCACGAGCGAACCGCCGAGCCGCATTCGTCCTCGGCGGCCCCGTTGTGCCGTCCCGCCACCCAGATGCTGGCCACCAGCCGGCGCAGATCCCACTCCCAGCCCCCCGGGTGCGCCTCGTCGAAGTCGTTGAGATCGATCACCAGGTCGCGTTCCGGCGAGGCGTAGAAGCCGAAGTTGCCCAAATGTGCATCACCGCAGACCACCGGCGTGATGCCGGTCGACGGTAACCGGGCCACGTCGTCGGCCATGACCACGGCGGTGCCGCGCAGAAAGCCGTATGGGGAGGCGATCATGCGTCCCACCCGAATCGGAATCAGCCGGTCCAGCCGGCCGCGGTGGTTGATGTTGATCAGATGGATCGGGTCAGGACGGTCCGGGGGCGGCGTCCAATCGGCTAGCGCTCGCCGCGGCACCCGTTTGCGCAGGCTCTTTCCCAGCGCATACCGTTCGGCCCGGGTCACCGGCCGTTGCCTCAGCGAGTGATAGGCGCCGCTGTCGGCTTCGGCCAGCACGGTATGTCTTGTCGGTTCCGTCACGGCGCTACTCACCCTGTGAACACACCTCTCGACGCGGGTTGTCTGGTCGGTTCCATGGTGCGCCGCCGGACGATGCCGCGGGCTCGACTTGCCCGAATCGTGGCTGACCGACGGTACCGGGGCTACCCCAGGAGTTCATCGACCAGACTGGGGTCATGACTGAATCCGGCGCAACCCTCGTTGCGGTGTACCTCGACTTCGACAACATCGTGATCTCGCGGTACGACCAGGTGAACGGCCGCAACTCCTTTCAGCGGGACAAAGCCAAGGGTTTGGACGACGACCAGGGCCGGCTGACCCGCGCGACCGTCGACGTCGGGGCGATCATCGACTTCGCGTCATCGTTCGGCACGCTGGTGCTGACACGCGCCTATGCCGACTGGTCAGCTGAGGTCAATGCCGGATACCGCGGACAACTGGTGGGACGCGCAGTCGATCTGGTGCAACTGTTCCCGGCGGCGGCATACGGGAAGAACGGTGCCGATATCCGGCTGGCGGTTGACGCAGTCGAGGACATGTTTCGGTTGCCCGACCTGACCCATGTGGTGATCGTCGCCGGCGACTCCGACTACATCGCGTTGGCTCAGCGGTGCAAGCGTCTCGGCCGTTATGTTGTGGGGATCGGGGTGGCAGGGTCGTCGAGCCGTATGCTCGCCGCTGCTTGCGACGAGTTCGTCACCTACGACGCCCTGCCCGGGGTCCCGGTGTTCGAGCCCAGCGCGGTCCCCGATGGCGGGTCCGAAGGCAAGCCCGCACCGCGAAAGCGCTCCGGACGGTCGAAGGCTGCCGAATCCGAAACCTCCGACGAGGCGGAGCAGCCGGATCCGCAGGCTGCCGCGACTGGTCTGCTGACCCGCGCGCTGCGAATCGGTCTGGAAAAAGACGATGTCGACTGGCTGCACAACTCCGCGGTGAAGGCACAGATGAAGCGCATGGACCCCTCGTTCAGCGAAAAGTCCCTGGGGTTCAAGTCCTTCAGCGACTTCCTGCGATCGCGATCCGACGCCGTGGAGTTGGATGAGAGTTCGACGACGCGGATGGTGCGGCTGCGCGAGAAGGCGTGATACCAGCGCGGCCGGACCCGCGGCCGATCAGTAATGGTCTGACCACTTGACGTCTGGCCGGACGTCGGCCATTGTGGGGATCATGGCCATGCACCCGGTGAACCGCACATCTGTGCCTGAAGACGTTTTCGAACAGATCGTCGCCGAGGTACTCAGCGGCGAGATGCAACCTGGCCACACACTGCCCAGCGAGCGCCGGCTCGCCGAGGCGCTCAACGTCTCACGTCCCGCGGTGCGCGAAGCGCTCAAGCGGGTCTCGGCAGCCGGGCTGGTCGAGGTCCGCCAAGGCAACGCCACCACCGTGCGCGACTTTCGCCGGCACGCCGGACTGGACCTGCTTCCCCGTCTGCTATTGCGGGGCGGGGAACTCGACCTCACCGTCGCGCGCAGCATCCTCGAGGCGCGCCTGCACAACGGACCCAAGGTTGCCGAACTCGCTGCGCAGCGAGGCGGGCCGGAGCTCCCCGGGTTGCTCGACGCGGCGGTGCGCGCGCTGGAGACCGACCCCGATCCGATCGAGCAGCAGAGACACGCGTTGACGTTCTGGGACCACATCGTCGACGGTGCGGACTCGATCGCATTCCGGCTGATGTACAACACGCTGCGCGCCGCCTACGAGCCCGCGCTTCCCGCGCTCGCCGTCGTCATGGCGGCCGAAGTCGGTAACCCGCAGGCCTACCGACAGCTCGCCGGCGCGATTTCCGCCGGCAATGCCCCCGCCGCCAAAAACGCTGCGGTCACCTTGCTCGAGCCCGCGACCACGGCGCTGAGAGCCGTGTTCACGTCCATGGAGGAACCCCGATGAGCACGCCGACGACGCGACGAACCTTCACCCTCTCCGACGCCTGGCGTGAGTTCACGAGCTACCCGTCACCGTGGCTCATCGCCGCCGCCCTCCTGGGTGCGGTCACCGCGCGCATCGTGATCGGTGACTGGCAATACACCGATGCGCTGGTTCCCGTGGTGATGGTGGCGCTGTTCCCGTTCTTCGAATGGCTGATCCACGTCTTCATCCTGCACTGGCGGCCACGCCGCATCGGGCGGCTGACAATCGACTCGTTACTGGCCCGCAAGCACCGTGAACACCACATGGCTCCGCGCAGCGTGCCGGAGATTTTCATTCCGTGGCCGGCGCTGCTGTGGGTGCTGCCGGTGTCGATTGCGGTTGCGCTGCTGGTGTTCCCGCGTCCGGGCTTGGGGCTGACCTTCCTGGCATTCCTTACGGTGCTCGGCTTGGCCTATGAGTGGAGCCACTACCTCATCCACAGCGACTACAAGCCGAAGACGGCGATGTACCGTGCGATCTACCGCAACCACCGGTTGCA
>JAGQTR010000227.1:0-2302 GCA_020438915.1 Mycobacterium sp. | reverse complement strand
CACCTATCCCGATCCGACCACTGTGCCCACCTCACCCACGGCGAAGAATCTGCACGCCGACAAGGTGACCGGCTGATAGACGCCGGTGGCCCGCCGGACAGAGTGGCAGGCCGAGCCCGGGTTGGGGCAAGATTTGGCGGATGCGCTTCGGAAACTTCATGGCTCCCTTCCATCCGGTCGGGCAGAACCCGACCCTGGCGATCGAGCGAGACCTCGACCTGATCGTGGCGATGGATCGCCTCGGCTTCGACGAAGCGTGGATCGGCGAGCACCACTCCGCCGGGTTCGAGATCATCGCCTCGCCCGAGGTCGTCATCGCCGCCGCCGCCGAGCGCACCAAGCACATCAGGCTCGGCACGGGTGTGAGCTCGCTGCCCTACCACCATCCGTTGATGCTCGCCGATCGCATGGTGTTACTCGACCACCTCACCCGCGGCCGGGCCATGCTCGGCTGCGGGCCCGGCCAGCTCACCTCGGACGCCCACATGCTCGGCATCCCCGCCGACGAGCAGCGGCCGCGGATGGAGCAATGCCTTGAGGCGATCATGCGGCTGCTCCGCGGCGAGACGGTCACCATGCACACCGATGGGTTCACCCTGCAGGATGCCCGCCTTCAACTGAAGCCGTACAGCGATCCGTGCTTCGACGTCGCGGTGGCGGCGTCGTTCTCCCCTACCGGACCGCGGGGCGCGGGCAAGCACGGCATCGGCATGTTGTCGATCGCGGCGACCGCGAAGCAGGGCATGGATCTGCTGGCCCAGCATTGGACGACCTGGGAGGAGGTGGCGCGCGAGCACGGTCACGTTGCCGACCGCTCGAAGTGGCGGCTGGTCGGTCCGATGCACCTCGCCGACACCCGCGAACAAGCCGAGCGTGACGTCGAGTACGGCATCGCGCAGTTCTCCCAGTACTTCAGCCACATCCTGCCCGCCGGACCGGTTCAGGGCGACACACCGGCGGAGATCATCGCCAACAACCGAGCCTCCGGCTTCGCGGTGATCGGCACCCCGGAGGACGCGGTAGCCAAGATCACCGAGCTGGTCGAGGCGAGCGACGGCGGCTTCGGCGCCTTTCTGCTCTTCGACCACGACTGGGCGCCGCCTGCGGCGAAACTGCACAGCTACGAGCTGTTCGCCCAGTACGTCATGCCGCATTTCACCGGCCAACTCACCGCACCGACCGCGTCGCGGGACTGGGTGACCGAAAGCGGAACCGAGTTCGTCGACCGCGCTGCGCACGCAATCGGCAAGGCGATCGAGAGCCATGCCGCAGAGCGGGAAGCCAAGAACGCCCCGCGGTAGCCCGTCAAGATCACCTCGTCGAGGCGCCCTGCGCCGCAGCCGCGCGCCCCGTGAGGTCTGCCAACGTGAGCTGATGCGACGGCGGATCCGGCAAGACCATCGAGGTGGTCACCGTCAGCGACGCATCCACATGAACGAGCATCCCGGGATCGAGAAGCCGCCACCCGGGGTCGCCATCCATGGGCTCGCTGGCGAACACCACCGACGGCCGCTCATTCAGTTGCCCCGAGCTGGCGCGGATGCGCTGGGTCTGCATCTCGAATTCGGTCAGTCCGGCGCGACGATTCAACACGTAGAGCTCGTGGGTGTCCGGGTAACGCAGCGCCCACATATCGGTCGCTGTGGCAAGCAGCAGGTTCAGCGCGAAGATGGGAACGTTGGCGGTCAGCCAGTTCAACGCGTCGGTAAGCCCCGCCTCCACATCGCCCGCCCGCGCCCGGATCGCCGCCGTAATCAGCGCGAAGACGCGTTCGCTGTCGGTCTGACCGGCCACCAGATCGGCCGCTCCCAGCTGGGCGAGCCGAGCATCGAGGACCTCGAGGCCCTCCACCACACCGTTGTGTGCGAACAACCGGCTGTCCTGCAGGAAGGGGTGGGTGTTGCGCGCGTCGAGATTACCGGTCGTGGCATACCGCACATGAGCAAGGAAGGCGGTACCGCTCAAGCTCTTGGCATCGGCGGCGAACTGGGCGTCCTCCCAGGCCGCGATCGGTTGCTTGTCCAGCACCGGCTCACCGGCGGAGTCGAACGCCCCGATCCCGGCGCCGTCGGGGTTGCGTCTGCTCTGGGCGGCGAGGCTGTCGGCGGCGTCCAGCAGCCAGAAGGTCGCCGTCACCACATTGCGACCGGCATGCAGGCCAAATAGGCGGCACATCGTCGGCTACAGCCTCTCCTTGACAGCCGCCGACAGGCGGGCGCCGTCAGCCTGGCCGGCCGCGATCGCGGTTGCCGCCTTCATCACCTGCCCCATCTGTCTCATCCCTGGGCGTTCCCCGATCTCC
>JAGQTR010000226.1 GCA_020438915.1 Mycobacterium sp. | reverse complement strand
GAATCGTCGTAGCCGAACTTGTACTTCAGCCCGATCGCCACCGCCGAGAGCACGCCGGCGACCGCACCCAGAATCAGCGAACCGATCGCGCTGAGTGAACCGCAGGCGGGGGTGATGGCAACCAAGCCCGCGACGATACCGGAAGCAGCGCCCACACTGGTGGCGTGTCCGTCACGGATGCGTTCCACCAGCAACCATGCCAGCATGGCGGCAGCGGTGGCGGCGGTGGTGTTCACCCATACCGCGCCGGCGAGCATGTCCGCCGCGCCTTCGGAGCCCACGTTGAAGCCGAACCAGCCGAACCACAGGATGGCTGCGCCGAGCAACACGAACGGAACATTGTGCGGGCGGAAGGCGACCTTGCCGAAGCTGTTACGTTTGCCGAGCAGAATCGCCAACACCAGCGCGGCCATACCGGCGTTGATGTGCACCACCGTGCCGCCGGCGAAGTCGATGGGTGCGACGTTGGCGACGCCCTCGTCATCCACGCCGAACAGTTTGGCCGCGATACCCGACTCCGATGCCGAGAGCAGGCCTCCGCCCCAGACCATATGGGATAACGGGAAATACACCAGCGTGACCCAGATGCCCCCGAACAGCAGCCAGGTGCCGAACTTCATCCGCTCGGCCACCGCGCCGCTGATCAGCGCGACGGTGATCACGGCAAAGGTGAGCTGGAAGGCCACCCAGACGATCGCGGGCACCGTTCCGAATCCGCCCAGAACAAACGTCTCGACACCGTCGATCACCCGAACCTCGGTCAACTGGCTCAGCCCGAACAAGGAGAAGGGGTTGTCGAAGACGCCGAAGAAGTCGCTGGCGCCGGTGTGTGCCGACGCAAAGGACATCGAGTAGCCCCACAGCACATAGATGACGCTTACCAGGCCCAAGGAACCGAACGACATCATCATCATGTTCAGGACGGACTTCTGTCGGGACAGGCCACCGTAGAAAAACGCCAGTCCGGGTGTCATGAACAACACCAGCGCGGCGGAGGTGAGCACCCAGGCCGTGTCACCGGCGCTCAGTCCCCCGGGCCCGAACGGCAGGAACGCATCGTCTGGTAGGGCAAAAACCACTTGTGTGAACCTCCTTGGAATGACGGCCGATAGGATCGGCCCCGCAGAAGAGACTCTGTGGCGGGCGTTTCACCGGTGATGCTGTTGTGTTTCGGATGCGTGAACGGACGAGCCGAAGTCGTTACGCTCGTGTTTCGACCGCCGCGATCGGCGAAAATCGCTTGCCGTGTCGGGCTGTCAGCCCAGCAGTGCGTCGACGAATGCGGCCGGCTCGAAGGGCGCGAGGTCGTCGGGGCCTTCGCCCAGACCGACGAGTTTGACCGGCACTCCGAGCTCCTGCTGAACGCGGAAGACGATGCCGCCCTTGGCCGTGCCGTCCAGCTTTGTCAACACCACACCGGTGATGTTGACGACCTCGGCAAAAACCCGCGCCTGCGGCAGGCTGTTCTGTCCGATCGTCGCGTCCAGGACGAGTAGGACCTCATCGACGACAGCACGGCGACCCACGACGCGTTTGACCTTGCCCAGTTCGTCCATCAGGCCGGTCTTGGTGTGCAGGCGGCCGGCGGTGTCGATGACGACGACGTCGGCTCCCGCGGCTATTCCGGTGTCGACGGCGTCGAACGCCACCGACGCCGGGTCGGCGCCTTCGGGACCGCGCACCACCTGAGCACCGACCCGAGATGCCCAGGTCTGGAGCTGATCGGCGGCCGCGGCACGAAACGTATCGGCCGCCCCGAGTACGACGCGCCGGCCGTCGGCGACCAGCACCCGCGCCAGCTTGCCGACGGTCGTGGTCTTTCCGGTTCCGTTGACCCCTACCACCAGCAGCACTGACGGTTTGTCGTCGTGCGGCAACGCCCTGATCGAGCGGTCCAGATCGGGCTGCAGTTCGCCGATGAGTACCTCGCGCAGCACCGCGCGGGCGTCGGCCTCGGTACGTACCCGGCTGCTGGCCATCGCCGAGCGCAGCGCCGCCACCACCGATTCGGTCACAACCGGCCCCAGGTCGGCGATCAGCAGGGTGTCCTCGACCTCTTCCCATGAGTCCTCGTCGAGGTCACCGCCACCCAACAGGCCCAGCATGCTTCGACCGAGGGTGTTCTGAGACTTCGCCAGCCGACCGCGCAGCCGATCGAGCCGGCCGTCCGGAGGGGCGATGGCGTCGATGGCCGGGGCGGCGGGCACCTCGGGCATCTCGACGGGCGGCTCGGGCGTCTCGACCGGCGGCTCGGGCGTCTCGACGGGCGGCTCGGGCGTCTCGACCGGGGGTTCGGGCAGCTTTACGTCGGCGATTGGACGCTTGGGCGCGTCCCGCGGAACGGTGGCATCGTCGCCGACAGCAGGCAGCCCACCGGTGTCGATAAGGTCGGGTGCCGATGCGCTGAACGTGATTGCCGAAGAGGCGGTATAGCCACCTGAGCGATCGATCGAAGTAGCCGGGTCGGGAGCCGATAGCCGGACACGGCGACGGCGGTACCGCACCAGACCTATGACGAGCGCGGCAACCAAGAGAACGGCGATGATCGCGATTGCGATCCAAAGACCTTCAGACACCTGGCCATTGTCGCAGGACCGTCAGGTTGGGCTGGCCACCAGCTCCTGCCCCCGCATTCGCTGCGAGATGATCGTGGTGATGCCGTCGTTGCGCATCGTCACGCCGTACAGGGCGTCGGCGACCTCCATCGTCGGCTTCTGATGGGTGATCACGATCAGCTGCGAGCGTTCCCGCAACTGCTCGAACAGGCTGATCAGCCGGCGCAGGTTGACGTCGTCGAGTGCGGCCTCCACCTCGTCCATCACGTAGAACGGCGACGGCCGCGCGCGGAAGATCGCCACCAGCATCGCCACCGCCGTCAACGACTTCTCACCGCCGGACAGCAGCGACAGCCGTTTGATCTTCTTACCCGGCGGCCGGGCCTCCACCTCGATACCGGTGGTGAGCATGTCGTTGGGGTCGGTCAACAGCAGCCTGCCCTCGCCGCCCGGGAACAGCGTCGAGAACACTTGGGAGAACTCACGTTCGACGTCGGCGTACGCCTCGGTGAAAACCTGCAGAATGCGGTTGTCGACGTCGGCGATGACGTCGAGAAGATCCTTGCGCGCCGCTTTGACATCCTCCAGTTGGGTGGACAGGAAGTTGTAGCGCTCCTCCAGCGCGGCGAACTCCTCCAGGGCGAGCGGGTTGACCCGACCGAGTTCATTGAGCTCACGCTCGGCGCGTTTGGCCCGCCGCTCCTGGGTGGGCCGGTCGAAGGGCAGCGGCGCCGGTGCGGTGACCTGTTCGCCGCGATCGCGCGCCTGCTCGTACTCGGCCATCTCGAGTTCTGTCGGGGGCAGCGGGACGTCGGGTCCGTATTCGGCGACAAGATCGGCGACTGCCATGCCGAACTGTTCGAGCACCTGCTCCTCGAGTTGCTCGATGCGCAGTGCGGCTTGGGCTTTGGCGACCTCGTCACGGTGCAGCGCATCGGTCAGGGCGTTGATCCTGGCCGTGAGCTGGTTGACCTCTTCGCGGGCGCCCGCCAAGTCCGTGGCCCGGACCTGGCGTTCGGCGGCGATTTCGTCGCGGATGTCCGACGCGACCCGTACCGCCGCGCCCAGCCGGGCCGCGACCAACCCACCGGCCTCGGCGACGGCGGCCGCAACAGCCGCGGCGTGGATCCGCGCCGCACGCGCCCGCCGGGCCCGGATCCGCGCCTCGCGTTCGGCAGTCGCCGCCCGTCGCAGCGAATCTGCACGTCCGCGAACGGCATTGGCGCGCTCTTCGGCGGTGCGTACCGCCAGCCGAGCCTCGACCTCGGCCGAGCGCGCCGCCTCGGCGGCGACGGTCGACTCCTGGCGGTTGACGGGCTCAGCCTCGAACATCGGCTCTTGCTGAGCGTTGTGCAACCGCTGCTCCAGCTCGGCGAGCTCGGAGACCGTCGAGTTGCGGCCGGCCTCCAACTCGTCACGCTGCTGGATCAGTCGTTGCCACTCATCGTCGGCGGCGCGCGCTTCCTGGCCCAGGCGGCCCAGCTGTTCATAGATCGCCGAGATTGCGGCGTCGGACTCGTTGAGGGCGGCCAAAGCCTGTTCGGCGGCGTCCTGGCGGGAGGACTGCTCAGCAAGCGCCCCCGCGAGCGCTGCCGACAGCTCACCGGTCTGCCGCTCGGCATCAGCCAGTGCCGCCCGGGCCTTCTCGACCTCCGAGGTGATCTCCAACGTGCTGGGCAAGCGGTCCGAACCACCACTGACCCAGCCGGCACCGACAAGGTCGCCGTCAGCGGTAACCGCACGCAGTTGCGGTTGCGCTGCAACAAGTTCCAGTGCGGTCGCGAGGTTGTCGACCACCGCCACCCCGGCAAGCATCGCAGCCACCGCGCCATGCACCCGCGGCGCGGCGTCGACCACGTCGAGCGCCCACACCGCACCCGGGGGCAGCTCACCCGACACCGGTGTCACCGGAGCGGGCCAGTCACCCAGCACGATGGCGGCGCGCCCACCGTCGGACTGCCGCAGCGCGGCCACCGCGTCCCGGGCGGCACCGAAGTTCTCTGCGGCCACCGCGTCGGCGGCGGCACCCAGGACTACCGCGACCGCCGCCTCGTGACCGGAACGTACCTTCACCAGATGTGCGATTGATCCGAAAAGTCCTGCATCACCATGGTTTTCCTGCAACCAGGCAGCGCCGTCTTTGCGGTCCAGCCCGACCGACAGGGCTTCGATACGCGCCTGAAGGGATGCGACTTCGCGTTCGGCGGCCCGCTCGCCGGCCTGTAGCTCGGCCACGCGTTCGTCGGCCAGCCGGAGCGCCGAGACGGTCCGGTCATGGTGATCATCGAGTCCGACTTCGCCGGCGTCGAGCTCGCCGACGCGGTTCTGCACCATTTCGAACTCCGCCTGGGTCTGCTGGGCGCGGGCGGCGGCGTCGTCGATGCTCGCGCTCAACCGCGCGACCGTCTCGTCTATCGACTCGACCCGGGTACGCATGGTGTCGACCTGACCCGCAAGTCGAGCCAGGCCCTCCCGGCGGTCGGCCTCGGCGCGGGCGGCGGCCATGTGGGCGCGCTCGGCCTCGGCGGCAGCGTGCTCCCGCTCGGCCAGCTCGGCCCGGGTGGCATCCAGACGGGCCCGGGATTGCGCCAATTCCTCGAGCAGCAGTCGTTCCTGCTCGGCAACCTCCTCGGCCTGCGCTTCGAGTTCGTCGGGATCGGGGCCGCCGGACGTCGCGGGTTCGGCATCGAGGTGCTGGGCGCGCTCGCTGGCGATCCGAACTGTCGCGCCGACCCGCTCTGCCAGCGCCGAAAGCCGGAACCACCGCTGCTGCGCGGAGTCTGCTCGACCGCTGAGATCCTCGACAGCGGCCTCATGCGCCTGCAGGTCGACCGTCCTGGCCTGGAGCCGGTCGGCCAGTTCGTCGTGCTCGCGCCGCAGGGCCGTCTCGGCCTGGTTGGTGTCATCGAACTCGGTCTTACGGGCGACCAGGTCGTCGGCGGCAAGACGCAGGCGGGCGTCACGGAGGTCGGCCTGGATCGTCTGGGCGCGGCGCGCCATCTCGGCCTGCCTGCCCAGCGGCTTGAGCTGGCGGCGCAGTTCGGTCGTCAGATCGGTCAAGCGGGCCAGGTTCGCCGACATCGAATCGAGCTTGCGAACCGCCTTTTCCTTGCGCTTTCGGTGCTTGAGGACGCCGGCGGCCTCCTCGATGAAGGCACGCCGGTCTTCGGGACGCGATTCCAGGATCTCGGCCAGCTTGCCCTGACCGACGATGACGTGCATCTCGCGCCCGATACCGGAATCGCTGAGCAGTTCCTGAACATCCATCAAACGGCAACTGCTGCCGTTGATCTCGTATTCACCCGCGCCGTCCCGGAACATCCGTCGGGTGATCGAAACCTCGGAGTACTCGATGGGGAGGGCGTTGTCGGAGTTGTCGATCGTCAGTGTCACCTCGGCGCGGCCCAGGGGCGCGCGCGAGGACGTGCCGGCGAAGATGACGTCTTCCATTTTGCCGCCGCGTAGCGTCTTGGCGCCCTGCTCCCCCAT
>JAGQTR010000225.1 GCA_020438915.1 Mycobacterium sp. | reverse complement strand
GGTCACCGGTGAAGGAGTCGACGTAGCCCTCTTCGATGCGGTCGAAGCGCAGTCCGAGCATCAGGTACTCGCGGATCAGGGTGGCCGAGGCTGCCGTCGCCTTCAAATCCGTACCTACGTCCATGGCCCCCTACGCTAACTGCAAGACTGTGTTCATGGCGCGGCTGAGCGAACCCAGCCCCTACGTGGAGTTCGACCGGAGTCAATGGCGCGCACTTCGTATGTCGACGCCGCTGAAACTGACCGAGGACGAGCTGGTCAGGCTGCGGGGTCTCGGCGAGAAGATCGACCTGCTCGAGGTCGAAGAGGTATACCTGCCGCTGGCTCGGCTCATCCATTTGCAGGTGGCTGCCCGCCAGGCGCTGTTCGCCACGACCGCCGACTTTCTCGGAGAACCGCAACAGAACCCGGACCGGCCGGTGCCGTTCGTCATCGGGGTCGCCGGCAGCGTCGCCGTCGGGAAGTCGACCACCGCCCGCGTGCTGCAGGCGCTGCTGGCCCGTTGGGAGCACCACCCCCGCGTGGACCTGGTCACCACCGACGGTTTCCTGTATTCCAACGCCGAGCTGAGTCGGCGAAACCTGATGCACCGTAAAGGGTTTCCAGAGAGCTACGACCGCCGGGGGTTGATGCGGTTCGTCACCGCGGTTAAGTCGGGTGCCGACGCGGTGTGCGCGCCGGTGTATTCACATCTGTTGTACGACATCGTGCCCGGCGAGAAACAGATCATCCGCCACCCCGACATTCTGATTCTCGAGGGTCTCAACGTCCTGCAGACCGGCCCGGCACTGATGGTGTCCGACCTGTTCGATTTCTCGGTGTACGTCGACGCGCGCATCGAGGACATCGAACAGTGGTACGTCTCACGTTTTCTGTCGATGCGGGCCGGCGCGTTCGCCGATCCGGCCTCCCATTTCCACCACTACTCCGGCCTGCCCGACGATCAGGCGGCATTCGCCGCACGCGACATCTGGCATTCGATCAACCGGCCGAACCTGATCAACAACATCCTGCCGACGCGGCCACGGGCCACGCTGGTGTTGCGCAAGGACGCCGACCATTCCATCAACCGGCTGCGCCTGCGCAAGCTGTAGAAGCCGAGTTCCGGCGCATCCGGCGCAACCCGATGTACTGCAACTCGGCGAAGGCCAAGGTGTAGACGCCGGTGGCGAGCGTCAAGATGGCACCCGCGGTAGTGAGTGTCCATACATCGGTGACGACGACCGCGACCATCGCAACGGTGTAGGTCAGGTTGGCAGCGATCACCGCGATACCGGCTGCGGCCACCTTCGGCAGCGCTGCCAGGCCGAACACGACCACGCCGTAGACCATGAAGAACGTTGCGAACCCATACTCGATGGTCGTGGTGGTGCCCGACAGCTCCGATAACCAGCCGGTCAGCGGCAGCATCGCCACACCGGCCAATCCGGTAAGCACCGCGTCGGCACGCATCGCCAATCGCAATAGCGAATCCGTCGCCCCGTTCAGTCGGGTGGAGATCGTGGTGGTCATGGTGATTCCTTTCTCGTCGGCGATGACGCTGGCGGTCATGTCACCCACAGTGCGGCGATCGCACTGCCAGTTCGACACCGATCCCTGCCAACTACTGCCAACCCCAGGTCAGCGCCCTATCGCCGAACTCGCAGCTATGCAGAAGAAGATCGAGTGCGGACCTGCAGGAGTGCCATCTCGGCGCTAGCGGGTCGAGACGAGGTTGCTCCGCAGGTCCATGGCGATGACGCGGGCCGCCGCGTTCTGCCAGTTGTGCAGCGACCGCTGCGGCACCTCGGTGACCAGCCACTGCCAGGCCTGTCGGGCAACCGGATCCAGGCCCGCGGCCGTCGCGCTCTGGGCGTAGGCGCGCACTCCGACGACGTACGGAAAGTGCAGCGAGTTGTAGTGGCGCCACTGCTCGGTGGTGCCGAAGTCACCACCGTCGCGCGGCTTGAGTCCGGCGATACGCTCGGCCAGCAGTGCCCGCAGCTCGTTGGCCCGTTCCAGCGGCTGGTCCGGTGCACCGCGACGGTGCAATCGCTCATCGATGTCGGGCAACGCCGTCAACGGGCTGGCGACCAGCTTGGACAGATCACCGTAATGGCCGAGTGCGCGACGGGTGACGCGGATGAAGGTCTGCTCGTCCATGCCGTCCAACGGGTTGCCCGACCGCAGCGGTAACGCGGCCTCGGTGCTGCGCAATGCGGCGCGGTCGGCACGCAAGCCCGGTGACCGGGAGAAGGCGAGCCGGTCGAGCAGTCCAGCCAGCGGGTCGGCCAGCACGTTGATCGCGATGGCGATGGCGAGGCTGGTGAACAACAGCACCGCCATCGTCGAGTTCTGGCCCGAGACCGCCACACCGATGAGCAGTTGACCTCCGAACAAGACGGCCACCACCACCGTCCCGGCGAACGAGCGCAGCATGTCGTTGCGCAGCGCCTGCCCTTCATCGAACGCATCGCCGATGGCGACCGCCACACCGAGCAGCGCGACATCGAATCCGGTGGACGCCAGCACCAGCCCGCTGGGCAGAATGCCGAGCGGGATGATCAGGATCGCGTTGCCGAGCGCGAAGAACAGCGTGGCCACGACGATGAAACCGACCACCGGTCCCGGTTGGGAGCGGCGCATCACCGCGTAAACCATCGCACCCAGCGACGGGACCGACACCGCGGCGAACATCACCCAGTGCCCCGGCCGCAGCGGGCCCTCGACATCGCCCGCCATTGCGGCACCGGCGAACGCGATCACCGCGACCCCGGCCACCAAGGCGGCCTCGCCGGCCCGGCCGCGCCAGGTATCGCGGCGCCTCGACAATTCCAGTAGGACGGCGAACCATGCGATGCCGGGCACCGCGACGAGGTATATCTCGATCCGGCCGAGCAGCTCGGATGTGCTGACCAGCCGCACGCCGTCCAATGCGACGACGACGGCGAAGCTGGTCAAACCGACCGACGCCAGCACGAGCACCAGCTTGCGGGGGTCGCGGGCCAACAGGTACAACCCCAGCCACCAGCTCAGTGCGAAGACGCATGCTGACAGGGCGAGCACGATCGATGTCCTCTAAAGCCCGTAGCGTCGGTGCCTGGCGCTGTAGGCGCGCAGCGCGCGCAGGAAGTCGACCTGGCGGAACTCGGGCCAGTAGGCCTCGGTGAACCACATCTCCGAATAGGCGCTCTGCCACAACAGGAACCCCGAGAGCCGTTGTTCACCCGAGGTTCGAATGACCAGATCGGGGTCGGGCTGGCCGGAGGTGTACAGATTCTCCGAGATCGCCTCGGCGGTGACGGCCTCGATCAATTGATCGCCGGTGGCGCCATTGGCCAGTTCCTTGCTCAGCAGGGCACGAACGGCGTCGACGATCTCCTGGCGGCCGCCGTATCCGACGGCGAGGTTGACATGAAAAGAGGCGGTGCGCGCGGCGTCGCCCGTCGACCGCACGGCGTCGCGCAACCGGCGCGCCGGCAGCTCACCGATGAGTTCCAGATCGCCGACGGTGCGCACACTCCACTGGTTGACCGGTGCGCAGATCTCCTCGACGACCTCGGTGATGATCTCGATGAGCGCGGCCAGTTCATCGGCGTCACGCTGCAGGTTCTCGGTGGACAGCAGATACACCGTGGCCATCTCGATGCCGGC
>JAGQTR010000224.1 GCA_020438915.1 Mycobacterium sp. | reverse complement strand
TCATCGGCCCGCACCGCCGCTACGTGATGGCGATCGGGTCGATACAGGCGGCCAACGACGACGTTGCCCGGCAGACCATCACCGGAGCCGTCAAGACGATGTTCCCGGGCGGACGGATCTAGTCCAGCAGATCTGGGCGGCGCTCCCGGGTGCGCGCAATCCCCTGCTCGTGTCGCCACGCCGTGATCCGGGCGTGGTCGCCGGAGAGCAGCACGTCGGGCACATCCAGACCCCGCCAACTGGCGGGGCGGGTGTAGCTGGGGCCCTCCAGCAGACCCCCGACCAGATCGGAATGGGAATCGTCACGGTGCGACTCGGGATTACCGAGCACGTCAGGCATCAGTCGCAGCACCGCCTCGATCATCACCAGCGCCGCCGATTCCCCACCCGGCAGCACGTAGTCGCCGATCGACACTTCCCGGACCCGCATCCTGCGCGCCGCATCCTGGGCGACACGCTGGTCGATCCCCTCGTAGCGCCCACAGGCGAACACCAGATGATCTTCGCCACCCCAGCGCGCGGCATCGGCCTGGGTGAAGAGTTCGCCCGCCGGCGTCGGGATCACCAGAAGTGTTTTTTCCGAACAGATCTCATCCAAAGCCGCCCCCCACACCGGGGCCTTCATCACCATTCCCGGGCCGCCGCCGTACGGCGAGTCGTCGACGGATCGATGGACGTCGTGGGTCCAATTCCGCAGGTCGTGCACCGCGAGTTCGACGACGCCCGCTTCGATGGCTCTTCCGGTCAGCGACTGCCGCAACGGGTCCAGGTATGCCGGAAAGATGCTCACGACGTCAATACGCACGGCAGGCCCTACTGAAGGTCGGCAAGGTTGAGCAGTCCGTCGGGCGGGTCGATCTCCAGCACTCCGTCCGCCAGCGACACCGCGGTGACGATCGCACTCACGAACGGCACCAGGATCTCGGGGCCGGCGGCGGGCTTGATGCTGAGCAATTCGCCGGCGGCGGTATGTAATACCTCGGCGATCGTGCCGACGTCGTCGCCGGTCACGGTTCGGACCCGCAGCCCTTCGAGTTGATGATCGTAGAACTCATCGGGTTCGGTGATCGGGGGCAAGTCCTCGGAGTCGACGAGGAACAACGTGCCCCGCAGCGCGTCGGCGGCATCGCGTCCGACGACGCCGGCCAGCCGCAACAGCAGTCGGCCGGCGTGTTCGCGAACCGATTCGATGGTGTAGCCGCGCTCCGGACCCCCGCCAGAAGGGCGGCCGCGCAACGTGTTACCGCGCGCGAACCGGAGATCGGGGTCGTCGGTGCGGACATCGACTACGACCTCACCGGTGACGCCGTGCGCCTTGGCTACACGCCCGACGACGAGCTCCATGGGCTTATGCCTACTGGTCGGTGTCCACCACGTCGACGCGGATGCCCCGACCGCCGATACCTGCCACCAGGGTGCGCAGCGCGGTCGCGGTACGGCCGCCGCGGCCGATAACCTTCCCGAGGTCTTCGGGGTGGACGTGCACCTCGACCGTGCGTCCCCGCCGGTTGGTCACCATGTCGACCCGGACATCGTCGGGGTTGTCGACGATCCCGCGGACCAGGTGCTCGACAGCGTCGACGACGACTGAACTCACCGGTGTTCTCAGCTCTCGCTGGCCGCGTCGGCGGTCTCAGCCGCCGGCTCAGCTTTCTCGACGGCCGGCTCAGCTTTCTCGTCGGCCTTCTCGGCTTTCTCGGCCTTCTCGGCGGCCGGCTCAGCTTTCTTGGCAGGCGCCTTCTTCTTCTTCGGCTGGGTGGCCTCGCCGGACGGCGCTCCGTCGGCTTCGGCCAGCGCAGCATTGAACAGGTCGAGCTTGCTGGGTTTGGGTTCCTTGACCTTCAGCGTGCCCTCGGCCCCGGGCAGACCCTTGAATTTCTGCCAGTCGCCGGTGATCTTCAGCAGCGCCAAGACGGGCTCGGTGGGCTGGGCACCGACGCCAAGCCAGTACTGGGCGCGCTCGGAGTCGATCTCGATGAGGCTGGGGTTTTCCTTCGGGTGGTACCGGCCGATGACCTCGATGGCGCGGCCATCGCGGCGGTTCCGTGCGTCGGCCACCGAGATGCGGTACTGCGGATTGCGAATCTTGCCGAAGCGGGCGAGCTTGATCTTGACAGCCATTGTTGGTGCGAATCTCCTGTGATTGCCACGTTGGCAATTCAAGCGACGCGGGCGGGCTGCCCGGTCCGGTTTTGCCTTACGTGTGTGACCGCCGCGGGAGCACCCAGGCAGCGATGCTGATCGCTGGAGGACGGGTCCCGTGGCAGACAGCCGATCATTGTGCCAGAACGGTCCCTAGCGGAGGAAATCCTGGTGCGGGTTCAGCCCGGAGCCGTTCGTCTAGAGGAGTTTGTCGAAACACTTTTCTTCGACCCGCTTGCACATTCGCCAGCCCTGCGAAGTCCTGACGAACTCATCGACATACCAGATCCCGACGAAGTAGATCTGGGCGGAATTCTGGCCACCGTCGCCGCCCATCACCATCGGGTTGAAGCACACCGCCCGCGAGGTCGCGTTGTCGCCGCTGATCCGGACATCGATGTTGCCCAACATGTGATAGTAGGCAGGAAAGTTCGGCAACACCTCTTTGAGCCAAGCCTTGACCTGCGGAAAGCGGCCGTCGACCCCGCCGCTGACCCGATAGTCGATATATGCGTCATTGGTGAACACCGCGTCGAGGTCGTCGAACCGTTTCTGGTCGATCGCCGTGGAGTAGTCGATCAGCAATTGCTGTATCTCCAGCCGGTCGGAAATCTCCTCGATGCTCAACATGGCTCGATTGAACACGATCGCCGCGCGCCTATAGGCTCAACCGTCATGACGAGGCTTCTCACATGCTTAGGGGCCACGCTGTGCCTGTTGGCGGGGGGCCTCGGCGTCTCCGTGCCCGCAGCTGTGGCCATACCCGCGTCCGAAATCAGCCAGCCCGCCGGCTCGGTACCGATCCCCGAAGGCCCCGCTCAGGCGTGGATCCTGGCCGACATGGACACCGGCGAAGTACTTGCCGCGCGCAACGAATACGGGCAATACGCGCCGGCGAGCACCATCAAGGTGCTGCTCGCGCTAACCGTCCTCGACGAGCTGCCACTGGACGCGACGATCGTCGCCAATGAAGCCGACACCCAGGTCGAGTGCAACTGCGCCGGCGTGACACCGGGGATGACCTACACCACCCGTCAGCTGCTGGAGGCGTTGCTGCTGGTGTCGGGCAACGACGTGGCCAACACGCTGGCCACCATGCTCGGCGGCTACGACGTCGCCGTGATGAAGATGAACGCCAAAGCGGCCCTGCTGGGCGCGTACGGCACCAATGCCGGCTCACCCTCGGGCATCGACGGACCCGGCATCGACATGTGGTCCTCGCCGCGCGATCTGGCCGTCATCTTCCGAGCCGCGATGGCGAACCCGGTCTTCGCGCAGATCACCGCGATGCCAACCGCGGTTTTTCCCACCAAGAGCGGCGACACCGTGCTGGTGAATCAGGACGAACTGCTCAAGCGCTACCCGGGCACCTTCGGCGGCAAGACCGGATACACCGATCTGGCCCGCAAGACATTCGTCGGGGGCGCAGAGCGCGACGGCAGACGGCTCGTCGTGGCGTTGATGTACGGGCTCGATCGGGCAGGGGCCCCCACCTGCTGGGACCAGGTGATGAGCCTGCTCGACTGGGGCTTCGCCCTCGGCCCGAACGCCGGAGTCGGCCGGCTCTGAGGGCGGGCCGGTCGATACCCGAAGGAGATCTGATCGCGCGCTGGGCGAGTCCTGGCGCGACTAGCCTCGCCAATCGTGCGACGAGGATTCGCGGGGCTGGCGCTCGCCCTCAGCGTGATGCTGCCGTCCCCCGCGATCATCGGCGCAGCTCCCGCAATGGCCCAGCCCGGGGCGGAACCCGCTGCCGCGCAGGCGCTCCCAGACGGGCCCGCGAAAGCGTGGCTGCTTGCCGACCTCGATACCGGTCAGGTGCTCGCCAGCCGTGACCCCTATGGCAGCTACGCACCGGCCAGCACGATCAAGGTGCTGCTGGCAATGACGGTCCTCGATCACCTCCGGCCCGAGAGCTTCGCCCGCGCGAATCAGTCCCATACCGAAGTCGAATGCTCCTGCGTGGGACTGAAACCGGGCCAGGCCTACACCACCCGCCAGTTGCTCGAGGCCATCCTGATGGTCTCGGGCAACGACGCGGCCAACATGCTCGCCGACATGCTCGGCGGGCAGCCGGTGGCACTGGCCGCGATGAACCGCAAGGCCGCACTCGTCGGGGCCCGGAGCACCAAGGCCTCATCGCCGTCCGGACTGGACGGACCGGGTTGGGAATCGGTCACCACGCCCCACGATCTTGCGGTGATCCTGCGAGCGGCCCTGAAGTATCCGCTGATCGCCCACATCATGCGTCAGCCCACCGCACAGTTCCCCGGCAGGACCCTGACCAACCAGAACGAACTGCTCGCGCGCTACCCTGGCGACCTCGCCGGTAAGACCGGATACACCGACCTGGCCCAAAAGACCTATCTCGGCGCCGCCCAACGCGGCGACCGGCGCCTCGTGGTGGTCCAGATGTATGGCACCGGCGATCTGTACGGACAGGCGATCAAACTGTTCGACTGGGGTTTCGCCCAGGGCCGCTGACCACCCTGCTCGCAACCGGCTCGCGAAATATCAATCGGGGTTGTGATCGGCGGCTGATCACAACCCTGGCTCAACGCTCGCGCCGATAAGCACCCCTAGTAAGCGATGCCGCGCAGCATCACCAGCGTGGGGGCTGCCAGTACTGCTGCGCCACCGCGAGGGTCGTCGGCATAGCAGACCAGGTCCGCCGACGCCCCATGCTCGAGCGCTGGACGGCCCAACCACCGCCGGGCATCCCAGCAGGCAGCACCTAGCGCCTCGGTGGCCGTCATGCCGATCCCTTTGAGCGCCTCGACCTCGTCGCTGATGCGGCCGTGGGCGACGGCGCTACCGGCGTCGGTGCCCGCATAGATGGGCACCCCCGCCTCGCGCGCCGCACCAACCCTGGCTGCGCACGTCTCGTGGAGTGCACGCATGTGGCGTTGGTAGCGGGGATAGCGGCTGGCGGCCGCCGCGATGTCGGGGAAATTATCGATGTTGATCAGCGTGGGCACCAGCGCGGTGCCGTGCTCGACCATCAGGTCGACGGTGTCCTCGGTGAGCCCGGTGCCGTGCTCGATACAGTCGATACCGGCCTTGATCAGACCCGGCAGCGCGTCCTCACCGAACACGTGGGCGGTGACGCGGGCCCCGTTGGCGTGCGCGGCATCGATCGCTGCCTTGAGCACCTCATCGGACCACAGCGGTGCCAGATCACCGGCCTCGCGGTCGATCCAGTCCCCCACCAGTTTGACCCAGCCGTCACCCCACCGGGCCTGCTGCGCCACCGCCTCGGGAAGCTGCCATTCATCTTCGAGTTCGATCGCGAAGCCGCGCTGGTATCGCTTGGGCCGGGCCACGTGGCGCCCGGCGCGGATGATGCGCGGCAGGTCATGACGATCGTCGAAGCTGCGGGTGTCAGTGGGCGAACCGGCATCGCGCAGCAGCAGCGCACCGGCCGCGCGCTCAGTCTCGGCCTGCGAGACCGCCTCGTCCATTTCGATCACACCGTGCTCGCCGAGCCCGACGTGACAATGGGCGTCGACCAGGCCCGGCAGGATCCAGCCCCCAAACCCGTCGGCCCCGAACACGGTCTCGGCGCCGGCTACCGGTTCGGCGCTGAGCTCCCCACGGACGATCCACCACTCGACGGGCTCCCCGTCAGGCAGCCCGCGCCCCCGAACGTGCAGGGCCTTGCGGTCGACCATCAGTGACCTTTGGGGAACTTCAGTTTCGACAGATCGATGTCCGCCAGGCCGGGCGGAAGCTCGTCGAGCCCCTTGGGCATGCTGGACAGATCGGGGAAGCCGGCGGGCATACCGGGTATACCCGCGCCGAGCGGATTGCGTGTCTTCGGCGGCGTGGGCCCGCCTTGCTTCTTGCGGCCCTTCTGCTTGTTCTTGCCCTTGCCCTTGGCTTTACGCGATGAGGACTTTCGGCCGAACGGCATCCCCATCTGACCGGCCATCTGCGACATCATCTTGCGCGCTTCGAAGAAGCGGTCGACCAGCTGGTTGACCTCCGACACCGTCACACCGGAGCCGTTGGCGATGCGCAGCCGGCGCGAGGCGTTGATGATCTTCGGGTCGGCACGCTCAGCCGGCGTCATGCCGCGGATGATGGCC
>JAGQTR010000223.1 GCA_020438915.1 Mycobacterium sp. | reverse complement strand
GGGGATCGAGCCCCCCCACCGCTACAGGAGTGCAAGACCGAGTTTCGAAAGATCTAGAAAGAGGCACCTGACGTGGCGTCCAGTACCGACGTACGGCCAAAGATCACTTTGGCATGCGAGGTGTGCAAACACCGCAACTACATCACGAAGAAGAACCGTCGCAACGATCCCGACCGGCTCGAGATCAAGAAGTTCTGCCCCAATTGCGGCAAGCATCAGGCCCACAAAGAGTCGCGTTGAGCGATCCGACCCGGGCCGGGCACCCGCTCACGCTTGCTGTGGCCTCCTAGGTAGGTTCACCACTCGTGTCGTTTCTCGATAACGTCGTCGGGTCGCATTTTCGCTACCCGGATTACTACCTGGTCGGCCGCGAGAAGATCCGCGAGTACGCCGTCGCGGTCAAGAATGACGATGCCGCTTTCTTCGAGGAGGAGGCCGCCGCCGAGCTCGGTCACGACGCACTGCTGGCGCCCCTGACATTCCTTTCGGTATTCGGCTACCAGGCGCAGACCGCGATGTTCGCCGCCAACAACATCCGCGTCGCCGATGCCCAGATCGTGCAGGTCGACCAGGTGGTCAAGTTCGTCAAGCCCATCAAGGCCGGCGACAAACTCTACTGCGACGTGTGGGTCGACTCGATCCGCAAAGCGCACGGCACCGACATCATCGTCACCAAGAACATCGTCAGCAACGAGAACGGCGAGGTTGTCCAGGAGAACTACACCACCCTTGCGGGGCGTAGCGAAGAAGACGGAGAGAGTGGCTTCAACGATGGCACTGCGTGAGTTCAGTTCGGTCAAAGTCGGCGACCAGTTACCCGAGAAGATCATCCCCCTGACAAGGGGAGACCTGGTGAACTACGCCGGGGTGTCCGGTGACCTCAACCCGATCCACTGGGACGACGAGATCGCCAAGCAGGTCGGCCTCGACACTGCCATCGCACACGGAATGCTCACCATGGGCCTCGGTGGGGGCTACGTCACCTCCTGGGTCGGTGACCCGGGCGCGATCACCGAGTACAACGTGCGCTTCACCGCCGTGGTACCGGTGCCCAACGACGGCAAGGGTGCGGAAATCGTCTTCAACGGGCGGGTGAAGTCCGTCGATCCCGAGACCAAGTCGATCGTGATCGCCATCAGCGCCACGGCGGGCGGCAAGAAGATCTTCGGCCGCGCCATCGCGAACGCGAAGCTCGCTTAGGCGGTTCGGAATGGCTCTCAAAACAGACATCTTGGGGATGGTCTGGCGCTACCCGGACACCTTCGTCGTCGGCCGCGAACAGGTCCGCCAATATGCGCGGTCGGTCAAGTCCGAAGATCCGGCGTCGTTTGACGAGGCCGCGGCTGCAAAGCTCGGCCACAGCGAGATCGTGGCGCCGCCGACGTTCATGTCCATCTTTGCGGTGATGATCCAGACGCACTTCTTCCAAAATGTCGACGTCGGCCTGGAAACCATGCAGATCGTGCAGGTCGACCAGAAGTTCCTGTTCCACCGGCCGATCAAGGCCGGTGACGAGCTGACCGGCACGATGACCATCCTGACGGTGGACGAACGGTTCGGCGCCGACATCGTCACCACCCACAATGTGTTGGCCACCCCGCAGGGTGAGGTCGTGATGGAGTCCTACACCACGCTGATGGGCCACGAGGGTGACAACTCGATCTCGGTCAAGTGGGACCCCGAGACCGGCCAGGTCGTCCGTAAGGCGGTCGGCGAATAGTGACCGGCCGGGGTCACCGCCCGGCAGGGGTGGATTAGCAACTCCGACCCGCTGCGCGCTACACTCGACCCTCGGGGTTTTCCCAGTCCAGCGCGCTGTCCGTCGGCCTAGATCGACCGATCGGGGAGCGCGCAAGTTGTGTGGCCCCTGACCCGCTATGAAGGGGCGTAGCTCAACTGGCAGAGCAGCGGTCTCCAAAACCGCAGGTTGCAGGTTCAAGTCCTGTCGCCCCTGCAACTGAATACTCGACAAGCGTGGACACTGGAAGGTGAACCACACGGGACACCCGATCAGAAGAGAGAGGCATGCGGTGAGCGACGAGCGCGAAGGTGCCGGCTCCGCAGACACTGGCGCCGAGGCCGACAGCACAGACAGCACCGACACCGGCAGCCAGACGGCGGTGGTGACACGACCGCTGCGACCCACTGGCAAGCGGTCGCGCCGCGGCCCGGCCACCGAGGTCGACGGCGGGGACGCCGACGAAGACGACGCACCCGATACCGAGAGTTCGGCCAGCAAGGACGACGGCACCAAGAAGCGTCGTGGGTCCAAGAAGACCGCCAAGAAGCCCAAGGACGGGCCGTCACGTAACCCGATCGTTTTCGTCTGGAACTACCTGCAGGAAGTCATCGCTGAACTGCGGAAGGTCATCTGGCCGAACCGCAAGCAGATGGTCAGCTACACCACGGTGGTGCTGTTCTTCCTCGCTTTCATGGTGGCGTTGATCGGGTTCACCGACCTCGGTGTGGGCAAGCTCGTGATGACGGTGTTCGGCTGATCCCGGTGGGTGGGGCGAGCATCGACAGTGAAATTGAGAGAGGACAACACGTGACTAGCTTCGACGGCGAAACGCCTTCGGGTGACACCGTCGACACCATCGAGGTCGACGGGGCTGACACCGAGGTTGACTCGGAGGCTGTGAGCACCGATGAGGACGCGGTTCCCGCGGAGGTGACCGACGCTGCCGCGGTTGCCGACGAGGATGAAGACCCGGCCGTCGCGCTGAAGAAAGAGCTGCGGCTCAAGCCGGGCGAGTGGTACGTCATCCACTCGTACGCCGGCTATGAGAACAAGGTGAAGGCCAACCTCGAGACCCGCGTGCAGAACCTCGA
>JAGQTR010000222.1 GCA_020438915.1 Mycobacterium sp. | reverse complement strand
AGTACGACGACTACTTCAAGAAGACCTACAGCTGGATGCCCGATGACGGCGTGATGATGCTGCACACGATCGTCATCCCCGAGGATGAGGAGATCAAGGCCAAGGGACTTCCGCTGACGATGTCACGGGTGCGGTTCATCAAATTCATCATGGATTACATCTACCCCGGCGGTCGGCTGCCTCTGGCCTCGATGGTCAAGGATCACGCTGCCAACGCCGGCTACACGGTCACCCGTGAGCAGCACCTGCAGCCGCACTACGTCAAAACGCTGGACACCTGGGCCAGGAACCTGGAGTCCAAGAAGGACGAGGCCATCGCGATCACGTCCGAAGAGATCTACGAGCGGTTCCTGAAATACCTCGACGGCTGCGCCGACCTGTTCCGTGAGGGCTACACCGACGTCGTCCAGTTCACCTGCGAGAAGAAGTAACTGACGCCCGTGTAGTAATTTGTGGCCACGGACGTAGCCTGATTGTCAGGCACCAGGATCAGTGGCCGCATAGTGGGATGGAGGTCGGTCGACCGATGGTCGAGAACACGGGGGAACCGCGGGAAACGGGTCACCAGATGGAGCCTCACTTCGAAGAGGTCCAGGCGCATTACGACCTGTCCGACGTGTTCTTCGGTCTCTTCCAGGACTCGTCGCGCACCTACAGCTGCGCCTACTACGAGCACGACGACATGACGCTCGGCGAGGCGCAGATGGCCAAGATCGATTTGGCGCTGGGCAAGCTGGATCTGCAGCCGGGTATGACACTGCTGGACATCGGCTGCGGCTGGGGTTCGGTCATGCAGCGGGCGGTAGAGAACTACGACGTGAACGTCGTCGGGCTCACCCTGAGCAAGAACCAGGCCAAGTTCGTCCAGGAGCTACTCGACGGCATCGACACCGACCGGACACGCCGGGTGCTGCTGCGCGGCTGGGAACAGTTCGACGAGCCCGTCGACCGCATCATCAGCCTGGAAGCAATCGAGGCGTTCCCGCAGGAGCGGTACGCACCGTTCTTCAAGGCCTGCCACAGCTTTCTCCCCAGCGGCGGGCGGTTCGTCATCCAGGCGATCCTGGGGCACCCGTTGAAGCGCTGGCCCGAGATGGGCATCCCGATCGTGATGTCCGACCTGAAGTTCATGCGGTTCATCGCCAAGGAGATCTTCCCCGGCGGATCGGTGCCGTGCGACGACGACATCATCGGGCTCTCCGCCGACGCGGGATTCTCGCTGGAGCAAAAGCAGCTTCTCAACGAGCATTACGTGCGCACGCTCGACACCTGGGCCGAGGCCCTGCAGGCCCACCACGACGAGGCGGTTGCCGCCACGTCCGAAGAGGTCTACCAGCGGTACATGAAGTACCTGGTCGGCTGCAGCGACTTCTTCAAGCGCGGCATCAGCGAGCTCGGACAGTTCACCCTCACCAAGGCCTGATCGGCTGCACGGCCACCTCGGCTCAGGCACGGGGGCTCAGGCACGGGGGCTCAGGCGCGGGGGGCTCAGGCGCGGCCGAGCACCAGGGCCACGTTGTGGCCGCCAAAACCGAACGAGTTGGTCACCGCATACTGATAGTTGCCGGGTCGCGGGCTTCCCGCGACGACGTCGAGGTGAATTTCGGGGTCGAGGTTCTTGAGGTTGCGGGTCGCCGGCACGATGCCGTCCCGCAGGGCCAGCAGGGTCACGATCGCCTCCACCGCACCCACCGCCCCGACCGAATGTCCCAGCGCGCTCTTCGGAGCGTAAACCGCCGGTGCATGGCTACCGAGGGCGTTGTTGATCGCGACCGATTCGGCGACATCTCCGACCGTCGTGCCGGTGGCGTGAGCATTGACGTGGTCGATGTCGGTGGGTGCGAGGCCGGCGAGTTGGATCGCGCGGGTCATGGCGTGGCCGGCGCGGACACCATTCGGATCCGGGGCCACCATATGGAATCCGTCGGAGGTGACGCTGGCTCCCATCAACCGGCCCAGAATCCGCGCGCCGCGGGCCCTGGCGTGCTCCTCGGTCTCGATCACCATCAACGCCGCCCCTTCACCGAAGACGAACCCGTCGCGGTCCCGGTCGAACGGCCGACACGCGCCGGCGGGATCGTCGTTGTTCTTCGACAGCACGATCCGCATCTTGGCGAACCCGGCAATCGGTACCGCTTCGATCTTGGACTCGACTCCGCCACAGATGGCGATGTCGGCTTCGCCGAGGACGATGTGCCGCCACGCCTGGGCGATGCCTTCAGACCCTGAAGCGCATGCAGAGACCGGCGTCAGCACACCCGCGCGTGCGTTGCGTTCGACCGCGACGGCGTTGGCCGGGCCACTGGGTGCGTACTGCTGGACCGTGGTCGGGGAGACCTGATCCAACTCGCCCCGACGCAGATGTTCGTAGGCGAACAGGATTTCTTCGATTCCGCCCATCCCGGTACCGATGGACACCGCCAGCCGACGCGTGTCGACCTCCGGCGCGCCCGCGTCCTGCCATACTCGTCTGCCCAGCACCACGGCCATGTGCTGCAGATAGGACCACTGGGCGACCTCCTCCGGGGTCAGCTGATGGTCGAACGTCTCCAGCAGATGGCCGCCGATACGGATCGGCAGGTCGAACTCGTCGACGAACGAGTCCTGAAGCAACCGGATACCGCTGCGACCCTCGAGTAGCCCCTGCCACGTGCTCTCGGCGTCGGTGCCCAGGGCTGTCGTCATCGCAACCCCGGTCACCACCACGTCGGGGAACTTCCGTGTCCCTGTGTTCGTCATCCTCACCTCGTCGAACCCGAAGTTTTGGGGTCAGGGTTACCCGATCCGCCAGGAATAACTCAGAATATCGCGTGCGCCAGGAATCCTCATACCGCTGTGAACGGCGCAACCGGCGCCCACCGACCTCCGGCGATCACTGCGGCGTGTAGCCCAGCGCCGCCTTGGTCTCCAGATATTCGTCGAAGCCGAAACTACTCCATTCGCGCCCGTTACCGCTGCGCTTGTACCCGCCGAACGGCGCGTTCAGGTCGAAGGCATGGTTGATCGCGACCGAGCCGGCCCGGATCCTGCGGGCCACCGCGCGCGCGGTATCCAGGTCGGCCGCCGAGACATATCCGGCGAGGCCGTACTCGGTGTCGTTGGCGATATCGACGGCCTGGTCGAGGTCGTCGTAGCCGAGGATGCACAACACCGGGCCGAAAATCTCCTCCCGCGCGATCGTCATGTCGTTGGTGACATTGGCGAATACCGTCGGCTTGACGTAGTAACCCCGGTCCAGGCCGTCGGGACGACCGGTGCCGCCCACCACCACGGTTGCACCCTCGTCGATACCGTTCTGAATCAGGCCCTGGATCTTGTCGAACTGAACTTTGGACGCGACCGGCCCGATGGCGGTCTTCTCGTCCGGATCACCGATCTTGACCGCGCCGGCTGTCTGGCCCGCGATCGCCATGGCTTCGTCCATACGGGAGTTCGGCACCAGCATCCGCGATGGCGCATTACAGCTCTGCCCGCTGTTGAGCATCATCGCCGTTACCCCGGCGGCGACACTCTTGGCGAAGTCGTCGTCATCGAGGACGATGTTCGGGCTCTTGCCGCCGAGCTCCTGGGTCACCCTCTTGACTGTCTGTGCGGCGTTCTTGGCCACATCGACACCGGCGCGGGTGGAACCGGTGAACGACACCATGTCGATGTCGGGATGGCTGGACAGCGCCACCCCGACACCTGGGCCGTCGCCGTAGACCAGGTTGTAGACCCCTGCGGGAACACCCGCGGCGTCGATGATCTCGGTGAAGATTTGCGCGGAGTAGGGGGCGACCTCCGAGGGCTTGAGCACCATGGTGCAGCCGGTCGCCAGCGCCGGGAAGACCTTGCAGGCGATCTGGTTGATCGGCCAATTCCACGGGGTGATCAAACCGCAGACGCCGATGGGCTCCTTGACCACCAGCGTGCTGCCGTGCAGCTCCTCGAACTGAAAGTTCTTCAGCACCTCGATGGCTGTGGCCAGATGACCGATACCCATGTTGACCTGGGGGCCCGCCGCCAGCGACGCAGGTGCGCCCATCTCCTCGGTGACCGCGTCGGCCAGGTCGGCGGTGCGTTTCCGATATTCGGCCAGGATGGCGCCCAGCACCTCGAGACGTTCCTCACGAGTCGTCTGCGACCACGTCACGAACGCCTTGCGGGCCGCCTCGACCGCCGTGTCGACGTCGGCGGCGCTGCCGATCGAGATCCGGCCGCAGACCTTTTCGGTGGTGGGGTTGTCGACATCCAGGGTTCTCGGCTCGATCGGGTCGACCCACCGACCGTCAATGTAGAACTTCAGATACTCGCGCATGGCTGCTCCCTTTTCTCGGCCGTTTCTACGGTCTACGGCGCATTACCGGCTGCCTTCTGCATACCAGGTGCCACTCACACGACGACCCACAGTGCGAGGCTGATCGCGAACGCGGTGACGCCGAGTGTCGTCTCCATGACCGTCCAGGTTTTGAGCGTCGTTTTCACATCCATGCCGAAGAACCGACTCACCAGCCAGAAGCCCGAATCGTTGACGTGTGACAGCACGGTGGCACCCGCGGCGATGGCGATCACCAGCAGCGATATCTGGAAATTGCTCAGCCCCGCGTCGGCAACGGCAGCGCTGATCAGCCCTGCCGTCGTGGTCAACGCCACGGTCGCCGACCCCTGTGCGACTCGCAGCAGCGTGGCGATGACGAATGCCTGCAGAATCAGCGACATACCGAGGTTGGACAGCGAGTCGCTGAGCGCACCACCTATGCCGCTCAACCGCAACACCCCACCGAACATGCCGCCGGCACCGGTGATCAGGATGATGGCACAGATCGGGCCCAGGGCATTGTCGAAGATGGTGCTGACCTCGGCCATCGAGCGGCCCCGCAACCCCAGCACGACGGTGGCCACGATCACCGTGATGAGCAGCGCGACACTGGTGTTTCCGAGCAGCATCAGGTAGCCCGCCCAGGTCGCGCCCTCCTCGATGACGCCGGCGGTGGTGAGGGTTTTCAGCACCGTGTTGAAGGAGATCAACACGAACGGCAGCAGCAAGATCGACAGCACCGTCGCGAAGGTCGGGGCCGTGGCCAGTGCGGTCGCGGTGCCTGCCGGCGTGCTCGTGCCAGTGCCCACCCCGTCCCGATGGTCGTCTTCGTCGCGGCCACCATTCATTTCACCGAACAACGCGGTCGGCACGTCGACGTGGACGCGGCGGCCGATCACCTGCGAGACCAGATAGGAACCCACGAACCACGACAGCACCGCGATCGGGGCACCGACCAGCAGCGCCAAACCGATGCTGCCGCCCAACACCTCGGCGGCGGCGACCGGGCCGGGATGTGGGGGTACCAGGGCGTGCATGGCGGCGAAGGCACCGGCGGTCGGGAGCGCGTAGAGCAGCAGCGATCCACCGAAGCGCCGGGCAACGGTCATGACGATCGGCAGGAAGACGACCAGCCCGGCGTCGAAGAAGATCGGGAAACCGAACAGTAGCGCTGCGACACCGATTGCAAGCGGTGCCCGCTTCTCGCCGAACCGGCCGATCAGGGTGTCGGCCAGGACCTGCGCGCCGCCGGTGAGCTCGAGCAGCCGGCCGATCATCACGCCGAAGCCGACCAGAAGGGCCACCGAGCCCAGGGTGCTGGAGAAGCCGAAGGACAGGGCGTCAGGAACGTCTCCGACCGGGATGCCGGCGGCCAATGCGGTCACCACGCTTACCAGTACCAGTGCCACGAAGGCGTGCAGCTTCACCTTCATGATCAGGAACAGCAGCACCGCGACTGCCGCCGCAGCGATCAGCAACAGAACGCCGGCCCCATACGCCGGTTCAATCGCTTCCACGACGCCTCCGAACTGTCGGTGTCCGGCCGATGCCGGACGTCCTGTGATCTTGCTGATCGGTTGGCCGGTCCGCGCCGAAGGGGCCGCTCATCGGATCTGCTGTCCGGTGGGCGGATCGGTTGCGGCGAGGTAGCTTTCGACGACGGAATCGATGTCCTGATCGACATCGATCGTGCTACCCCGCTCGTCGGATTCCAGTGGCTCGAGCGTGCCGAACTGGGAAGCCAGCAGCGCTGCCGGCATGAAATGCCCGGGCCGGCTGGCTTGCCGACGCCCGATGACCTCTACCGACCCGGCCAAGTGCAGGAACTCGACGTCCGGGCGGTGCCGCCGCAGCTGGTCGCGATACTTTCGTCGGAGCGCCGAGCAGCTCATCACACCGCCGTCCGAACGCGCTGCGAGCCATGTTCCGATCGCCTCCAGCCACGGGTAGCGGTCGTCATCGTCGAGTGCTTCACCAGCGGTCATCTTGGCAATGTTGGCCGGCGGGTGAAAGTCGTCGGCGTCGGCGAATGGAACGCGCAAACGCTGAGCCAGCGCGGCTCCCACAGTCGACTTGCCAGAGCCGGAGACACCCATGACAACGATGGGAGACACCATGTGCTTCACCTACCCGGTTGTGTGCGACACCACACAGCACCACACACCTTGCCTTTATCAAAAGATCATTGCAAGAAAAAAATTGAAAAATCTGTTTTTATAAGCCCAGATGACGATATGACAAGATGTGCGGATGTCAGATCGGCCAAACGTCGGTGCTCTCCACGGCAATTTGCTGACCGCGCTGGGCGCCGCGATCGTGTCCGGAAGGTATCGGCCCGGCCAAGTGCTGACCCTGGACGCCGTGAGCGCCGAGCACGGTCTCTCCCGCAGCGTCGCCCGCGAAGCGATACGGGTCCTGGAATCGATGGGCATGGTCGAGTCGCGTCGCCGAGTAGGCATCACCATTCAATCCGCCGAGAACTGGAACGTCTTCGACCCACGCCTGATTCGGTGGCGGATCGAGTCGGGCGACCGGGCCGCGCAATTGAACTCGTTGGCGGAGCTACGGCGCGGGTTCGAGCCGGCCGCGGCGGCGCTGGCGGCCCAGCGGGCCGACGCACATCAGTGCCGGATCATGGCGGCCGCGGTGTCCGACATGGTGATGCACGGACGATCCGGTGACCTCGACGCATACCTACTGGCGGACAAGACCTTTCACAAAACCCTCCTCGACGCCAGTGGCAATGAGATGTTTCGGGCCTTGAACGCCGTTGTCGCCGAGGTCCTCACCGGCCGCACCCAGCACGCAATGATGCCTGCGACACCGGACCCTGCCGCCATCGAGTTACACGACCACGTCGCGCGCGCCATCAGGACCGGTGACGCCGCAGCGGCCGAGCACGCCATGCGGATGATCATCGACGAGGCGGCCTCGGCGGTCACGAGTGTCCGAAGACCGCCTTGAAACGGTCCAGCGACTCCCGAATATCGCTTTTGAGGGCGCCGGCGACCACCATCCCGATCGGGCCGAACAACGCGGGCCCGCCAAGATGGATGTCGAAGGTCACCGTGGCCCCTGCCGGATCGTTCTCCGACGGCCTGACCTTTCCGATGAGTTTGACCTTCACACCGCCCCTGCCGTCGCCGTTGAGCGTCATCGCCTGCGGCGGCTTGTAATGCACCACCGTCCACCGCAGGCGGTTGGGCATGCCCTTGACCTCGACGATGGA
>JAGQTR010000221.1 GCA_020438915.1 Mycobacterium sp. | reverse complement strand
ATGCGCCGGCTGCTGCGTGACGTGGCCGAGGGTCGGGAACTCGGGGACACCTCGACGCTGCTGGATCCCGGTGTGTTCGAGGCGATCCGGGCCAGCAAGTAACTCGCCTAGCCGCTCCCCACCGGCACGAAGCCGCTCCCGGGTCGGCCCTTGGCGGTGATGTCGGCGAGTTGAGTGTTGAAGGACATGGTCACCGCGGGTGTGTGCAGCGGGATGAACTTGATCACGCAGGTCGGCAGGGCCTCGGAGAACGCGCCGTGGATCATGCCGACCAATAGGTTGTTCACCGTGACCGGCGCTCCCGAATCGCCGGGTCCCCCGCACACCTGGTTGACGATCGTCCCGGGCTCCTGACCGGGACCCCAGGTGACGCCGCACGAATAGCCGGTGCTGCGGCCGAGCTTGCAGGCCACATCGCCGAAGACGGGGTCCGGACCCAGACCGTCGATACGGAAGCCGTCAACCGTGTTCACCGGCGTGACTTTGGCCGGATCGAACTTGATCACCGCGTAGTCCAGACTGTCGTTGCCGGCGACCATCGTGCCGACGGTCCCCGCGCTCGGGACGCCCTCGGCGGCCACCACCGCCCCCGGACCCCCGCAGTGGGCAGAGGTGAACCCGATCAGGTCGCCACGGTTGTCGGTGCCGATGGTGGTCAGTGTGCACAGGGTTTCGCCGTCGACGACCAGACCGGATCCGCCCCCGAGAAGCACCGGGGTTTGCGCCTGGGCGGTGGTGGCGATACCGGACATGAGCACAGCCGCGACCGTCACGATCACGGCGCGAGCTCTGCGGCTCAGTCCCCTGGGCTGGCCGGTGGTCCTCAAGAGTGACTCCCCAATCGACATGCCCGACCCGCGTTGCAAGGAACTCTCGCAGTCTATCCTCGGGCGGGAGCGTTGGAGCGCGACGCCACGTGGCAATATTGGTCCCGCCATTGATCCCGATACTTCAACCGCGACCTGCCAGCAGATGCGGGAAGGAAGCTTCCGTGAGCGAGCGCAAGAACGGTGTGCCCACCACCGTGACCTCGATACCACTGGTGGACCCACACGCGGCCAAGCCCGACCCGTCGATCGGCGATTTGGTCAAGGACGCCACCTCACAGGTGTCGACGCTGGTGCGCGCGGAGGTGGCGCTGGCCAAGGCCGAGATCACCCGCGACGTCAAGAAGGGCTTGACCGGCAGCGTCTTCTTCATCCTGGCGCTGGTGGTGCTGTTCTACTCGACGTTCTTTTTCTTCTTCTTCCTCGCCGAGCTGCTGGACAGCTGGTTGTGGCGTTGGGCGGCGTTCCTGATCGTGTTCGGGATCATGGTGGTGGTCACCGCGGTCTTGGCTCTGTTGGGCTACCTCAAGGTGCGCCGGATCCGCGGTCCGCAGCAGACCATCGAGTCGGTCAAGGAAATCCCCGAGGCTCTGACTCCTGGACCGGACCGGGCGTCCAGAGCGATCGCGTCGACAGACGGTAAGCAGGCGTCAACCGCCGACCCGTCAGGCTGGTAATGGCCCGACCCGATCCGTCGGTTGTACGCATCGACGGACCGTGGCGCCACCTGGACGTGCACGCCAACGGGATTCGGCTGCACGTCGTGGAGGCCGAGCGGCGGGCCGACACCGACGCTCATTCCAAGGCGCTGACCGATCGGCCGCTGGTCATCCTGTTGCACGGCTTTGGCTCGTTCTGGTGGTCGTGGCGACACCAGCTCAGGGGTCTCACGGGCGCCCGGGTGGTGGCCGTTGACCTGCGCGGTTACGGGGGTAGCGACAAACCGCCGCGCGGCTACGACGGGTGGACGTTGGCCGGCGACACGGCGGGGCTGGTGCGCGCGCTGGGACACCAATCGGCCACGCTGGTCGGTCACGCGGACGGTGGTCTGGTCTGCTGGGCCACCGCGGTATTGCATCCGCGAGCGGTCCATGCAATCGCGGTGGTGAGCTCACCCCACCCCGCCGCGCTGCGCACCTCGGCGTTGAGCCGTCGCGATCAGGGCAGGGCGCTGCTGCCCTCGATGTTGCGCTACCAGCTACCCCGCTGGCCCGAGCACGTGCTCACCCGGCACCACGGCGCCGAACTGGAGCGACTGGTGCGTGACCGCTCCAGTGCCACATGGCAGGCCAGCGAGGACTTCGCGGAGACGATCGGGCATCTGCGGCGTGCCATCCAGATTCCGTCGGCGGCACACTCGGCGCTGGAGTACCAGCGCTGGGCGGTACGCAGCCAGTTGCGCGGCGAGGGTCGTCGTTTCATTCGGTTGATGAAGCGTCCCCTTTCGATTCCGGTGCTGCACCTGCGCGGTGACGCCGACCCGTATGTGCTGGCAGATCCGGTTAACCGAACACAGCGCTACGCTGCGCACGGCCGCTACGTATCGATCGACGGCGCCGGGCATTTCGGGCACGAGGAGGCACCGGAGGCGGTCAACGAGCAGCTGTCGCGCTTCCTGACCCAGGTGTATGCCTAACCGATGCAGTTGCCGGTGAGCACCCGGTCGACGTTGCCCACCCTGGCCATCTGCCGTGCCACTTCCTCGGCGGTGAGCACGAAGCCGGTGTCTACGTCATCGACCGCGGCCCCGAACACCACCCCCAGCACCTTGCCGGAGCGGTTGATCATCGGTCCACCGGAATTCCCCTGCCGTACCGTGCCTCTGATGGTGTAGACCTCACGGGTGACGGTGGTGGTGCGGTAGATGTCGGGGCCGTTCAGCTCGATGACCTCCCGCACACGCGACGGGGTCGCGACGAAGTCGCCGCCTCCTGGATAACCCATCACGATGCCGTCGGTGCCCGGGAGGGCCTCCTCCTCGGCGAACTGCAGGGGCGCCGACGGTAGGTCGGCCACATCGAGGATCGAGATATCGGCGTCGGGGTCGTAGGACACCACATCTGCGTCGTAGGTTTGGCCGTCCACCTCGACGGTGACGCTCTCCGATCCGGCGACCACGTGCGCGTTGGACATCACCCGGTTCGGTGCGACCACGAAACCGCTGCCCTCGAGCACTTTTTGGCAACTCGGCGCGACACCGCGCACCTTCACCACGCTCGGGCGGGTCAGGGCGACCACCGCCGAGTTCGCCAGCGATGCATCGGGTGCGTCGACTGCGGCTACCGCCGTCGGCCCGAACGGCTTGAGGACGTCGTGCAGCCCGGCGGTGTCCCACAGCGCCGAGAGGCGGTTGGGTACCGATCTCAGCCAGTTCGGTGCCACCGCGTCCACCTCGGCGATCACCTGCGATCCCCGGACCGCGGCAACGAGATTGGGCTGCGGCGAGGATGTCAGAGCGGTGCCCAGCAGCCACGAGGCCGTCAACACCAGCACCAGCTGAAGCCCCACGCCGACCACCGAGTCTAAGGTGCGCAGGGTGGGATTACGGATCGCGCTGCGAACCGCCCGACCGAGAACGACGCCGGCGATCTCGCCGATGACCACCAGCGTCAGAACCAAGAACAGGGTCACGAACAGCTGGGTTCGTGGTCCGCTGAGGTGGCTGACGACGTGCGGGGCGAGCAGGACGCCGGCCACCGCCCCGAGAACGACCCCGACAAGAGCCAGCAGGGAACCCGGCGCCCCTGATCGCCAGCCCGAGATGGCGGCGAGGAGCGCGACGGCGAGGATGGCTATATCCAGCCACTGTGACGGTGTCATCGTTGGGCATCACCGTAACTGCCCTGGGCATCCAGCAGCGCTATTGCCTCGTCGAGTTCGCGCACGTTGTCGGCGTCCCACGGGAGCGCCCAGCCTGCGACGTCGAGCAACGCCGAAATGATCTGCCCGGTGAAACCCCACACGAGCATCTGGTTGAGCAGGAATGCCGGTCCGCCGAAACGGCGGGCTCCGCGGTACACCGTGATCCGGTTCTCCGGATTGACGAAGGCCCGGACGGGAACCCGGGCGACCAGCGCGGTCTCGGAGGCGTCGACGACCGCGACCGGCCCGGGGTCCGGGGAGTACGCGAGTACCGGGACGACGTGGAAACCCGACGGCGGAATGAATATCCGGTCGAGTGTGACCAGCGGGTGCAGCCGCTTGGCATCGATCCCGGTCTCCTCGGTGGCCTCGCGAAGGGCAGTGTGGACCGGGCCGTCGTCGCCGGGATCGGTGGCGCCTCCTGGAAAGGCAGCTTGTCCGGCATGGTGACGCAATGTCGACGCGCGCACGGTGACCAGCAGGTCGGCGTCGTCGGGCAATGCGCCGGGCGAGCCGGCCCGCGGCCCAGAGAACAGCACCAGCACCGCGGCGTCACGGCGGGTGCCGGTCACTGCTGCGGCAG
This sequence comes from Mycobacterium sp., assembly GCA_020438915.1. Lineage (GTDB taxonomy): Bacteria > Actinomycetota > Actinomycetes > Mycobacteriales > Mycobacteriaceae > Mycobacterium. The sequence goes on along the minus strand of JAGQTR010000221.1, from coordinate 2,702 downwards.
TGCTGGCGGCGGTCAGTGCCGCGCGGACGTCGGCCGGCAACCGATGACGATAGGCGCCCTTGATCGCTCCGGAACTCTCGACAAGTGGTGTGAGCCAGGGCGGCGCGACCTCGGGAGTCAACACCGGGGTCAGATCACCGGTGTCATCGTCCCGGCTCGACTCGCCCGTGCTCGCCAATTTCAGCCCACTCCTATCTTCGGGTTGACCGCGTCGGCGATTTCGTCGGCGGTGGCGAAGGGCCGAGGCAGAATCTCGGCAACGCTACCGTCCGCGCGCAGCACCACCGTTGCCGGCATGACGTTGGGTACCCGCAACGCTGCGGCGATCGACCTGCGGCCATCCTGCAGCGTCGGCAGCCGGACACCCAGTTCGGCGAGGCGGAGCAGCGCCGCGGTTTCGTTCTCGTCCTGGTGCACCGTCACCACCGTCACCTCGGGTCCGACGCGCCGCTGATATTCGGCCATCGCGGGGAGCTCGTCAGCACACGGACCGCACCAGTACGCCCACAGGTTGAGGACCGCGGGCCGGCCTGCGAGGGCCTTGGCGACATCGACCTCCGACCCGTCGCCGGCGCATTCGAGCACAATCGGGCGCAACGGTTCGGGACCGGCACCAGAACCTGGTCCGGGGCAGGGTTCGAGGTCGGCGCGGGCGCGGGGGCCCGCCAGCGTCTCGGCGGTGTCGGCGTCGCGGCGGTCACGGGCGGTGCTGGTGCCGGTCGCCGACGAGGAAGACGAGGCCGGACCGCCCGGGCCGTTGCCCGCGGCCAGTTCTGACCACAGCGCCGCGCTCAGCGCGACGACGACGACCGCAGCCACGATGCTCCAGCGGGCCGAGGCGCTCACAGCTCAGAGTCCGGCCAGTGCCAGCAGATGCTCGGTCTCCGGCCCCTTGACCAACGGAGCGGCGACCAGCGGATCGGTGGGGCCGAGGCCGAAGGACGGACAATCCTTGGCCAGTACACACACCCCACATGCCGGCTTGCGGGCGTGACACACCCGCCGCCCGTGGAAGATCACCCGGTGGCTGAGCAAGGTCCATTCGCTGCGCTCGATGAGTTCGCCGACAGCGTGCTCGACCTTCACCGGGTCCTCCAGCGGCGTCCAGCGCCAGCGCCGAACAAGCCTGCCGAAGTGGGTATCGACGGTGATGCCCGGAACATCGAACGCATTACCGAGGATCACGTTGGCGGTTTTTCGGCCCACTCCGGGCAGGGTGACGAGTTCGTCGAGCGTCTCGGGGACCCGACCGTCGAACCGCTCCGTGAGCTCCTGGCCCAGCCGAATCAGCGAGTTGGCCTTGGCGCGGAAGAATCCGGTGGACCGGATGAGTTCCTCAAGCTCGGCCCGGTCAGCCCGGGCGTAATCCAGAGCAGTCCGGTATTTCGCGAACAACGCCGGGGTCGTGAGGTTGACGCGCTTGTCGGTGCTCTGTGCCGACAGGATCGTGGCGACCGTGAGTTCGAGCGGCGTGGTGAAGTCCAGCTCGCAGTAGACATGTGGGAATGCTTGCGCCAGAGTGCGGTTCATCCGGCGGGCTCGGCGGACGAGACCCAGACGGGTCTCGGTATCCCAGTTGCGGGACGACGAGCGCCGAAACGGCTTGGCCTCACCCGCTCCGCGTGCCGACCTTTCACCCACACTCACCAGCCTACTGAGACGGTGCGACACCCCCGGTGCCGGATCGCCCCTTAACGAAGAGGTTTCGTGATCCTCCCGAGACCTTGGCCGTGTTTACTTCACCCTCGTGTCGTGGTTGCTCGTTGCGCTGATCCCGGGGTTGCTGATGTTGGCGACCTTCGGTCTCGATCGGGTCGAGTCGAGCCTGCGCCGCGATGCCATCTCGGCCACCGACGTCGCCGAGTTTCTCAACCAGGCCGAGGCCGACGACGTCGACGAGCTTGCGCGAGACGGGATGAACAGTGCGCTGCACGGTCAGCAGCGACGTCTGCACGGGCAGGATTGCGCGATCGTCGAGCTCGTCGATCACGTCCCGGCCGCGGATCTACCCACCCACCGAGACTTCCGCGACAGGGGCTTCCACGACCCGGACTTCCACAACGGGGACCTCCACAACAGGGCCAATCCTAAATTTCAGCAGACCCGGCACCCGAATCCTGTGTAGCGTGAGCTGGTCACGAGACGGCGCACCTCTAGACTGATTCCGCGATCCAACTTGAGGCGTCGTGCGCGTGCGTACGTCTAATCACCGAGCAACTTTAAGAGGGGCAACGTGGACGAGATCCTGGCCAGGGCCGGAATCTTCCAGGGGGTCGAGCCCAGCGCCGTGTCGGCACTGGCCAAGCAGTTACAGCCCGTCGACTTTCCCCGCGGGCACACGGTGTTCGCCGAAGGCGAGCCCGGCGACCGGCTCTACATCATCATGTCCGGGAAGGTGAAGATCGGCAGGCGGTCACCCGACGGCCGGGAGAACCTGCTGACCATCATGGGCCCGTCCGACATGTTCGGTGAGTTGTCGATCTTCGACCCGGGACCACGCACTTCCAGCGCCACCACCATCACCGAGGTGCGCGCGGTCTCGATGGACCGCGAAGCGCTGCGCGCATGGATTGCCGACCGTCCCGAGATCGCCGAGCAGCTGCTGCGGGTGTTGGCCCGCCGCCTGCGCCGCACCAACAACAACCTCGCCGACCTCATCTTCACCGACGTGCCCGGCCGGGTGGCCAAGGCGCTGCTCGACC
>JAGQTR010000220.1 GCA_020438915.1 Mycobacterium sp. | reverse complement strand
ATCCCGCGGCCGCGGCAGCTGCCCCCGGCGCCGCGGCCGCGTGTGCACCGATCACGGAGATGTCCGGTATTCCGATGGCCCTGCCCGGGCCGGTCCCGATGGCGCCGGTGCCCGTGGTTCCGGTGGCACCCATAGCTCCGGTGGCGCCCGTGGTTCCGGTGGCGCCCCTGGCCCCCGCTTTGCCCCTGGCCCCGGCTGCGCCTCTGGTCCCGGCCGCGCCGATCGGCGCTCCGGTGGGAGGACTACCGCTGAGCACTATGGGTGGCCTGGCCGGCAAGGGAGATCCGACGGGTCCGGCGCCGAGTGGCGCACCGTTGCCCGGCCAGCCGATCTTGCCTGGCCCAGAAACCTCCGGCGGGAACTAAGGAGGCTCTTGCCGGCGACCCGTCCGATCTCCCGGGCACGGATCGCCGGCAATCTCTCGCCTGCGCACCGCCGCACTCGCTCTGGAGACGGATCAGGCCGTGCCGTGACACACAATCAGCCGGCGCGGTTCCGATACGACAACCAGGCCATCCCCAATCGTGCCGGGGGTGTGTGCAGCGTCATTGGGTCGTCATTGGAGCACACCGAAGGGGAGGCGCACTCTAGTTCGGTACGCTGGTGGGTACCTCGATGCTGTTCTCTCGCACGATAATCGGGTCGCCCACGTTGACGTTGTCGAAGTACCACTGGGCATCCTCGGTGCTGAGCCCGATACAACCGTGGCTGCCGTTCTCATGGCCCATTTGGTTGACAGCCCACGGAGCTGAGTGTACGAACAGACCCCGGTGCGTGAATCGGACGGCGTATTCCACGTCCAGCAGGTAGCCGTCGGGAGCATCTACGGGGATGCCCACACTGCTGGAATCCATCACGACGTCGCGTTCCTTGGCCAAGACACTGTAAACACCAACGGGCGTAGGGTATTCCGGCCGGCCCATTGAAGCCGGGAATACCCCGTGTTGTCCCCAGTTGGGTCGGTGGTGTGGCGCCGGGAGCTCGGAGGGTGGTTCGCCGTCGACGGTCACCGTGAAGGTGTGGTCTGAGAGGTCGGCGACGCCGACGACGGCGGGGCCAGTCTCGAAGTTTCTGGCGGGCAAGTTACCCACCGCGAGCATCACCGTACTGTGCGCAGGCCAGAATTTCTCGGGGACCCACTGCGCGACATTGCTTGCAACCCATTCGAACTTGCCGGTCATCGCTGGCACAGACTTGACACCAAGAGCACGTTCGGCCGCGCGCCGGTCGACGAAGGGTTGCTTGAACGTAACCACCACAGGATGCGCCACACCCACGACCGCACCCTCCGCGGGGAGAAGCGATGCGATGGCTAAGCGATCCGACCAACTCGCCGCATTACTGGTGGTCGCCGGTGCGGCAACCACACTCGCCGCCATCATGCCCGAGACGAGGACACTCCGAACAGCCGCACTCATAGGTCTCCGAATCGGTTGATAATGCACAATCCTCAGAACCCGATGGTAGGGCCGACATGATCATTCGCGAAAGTTCTTGGGTGCCTTCGATTTGATCAAGACATCGTCACGTCCGGGCAACGGCGTGTGCGTCTTGATGAACTAATAGAGAGCCCAGCTATCTTCGCGTCGCGCTCAGCATGCCTGAGTCTCCGGAAACGCTGAGCGCCCCAACCGCCAACGCTGCTGCTGCGGGACCCACGATATTTCGCCGCGCCCAGGTGGCGGGCTGGCCGGTCACGTTGATCAGGACATCGGAGACGGGGAAGGTGGTGCAGGAACCAACCCGAGACGGGCTGACCGTCGGCCGTACGAGGTATCCGGCGGTCGCCAACGGAATTCCGCCTTCGTCAGGTCGTCGCCTGGGGCGTATGTCAGCCGATGGAGCAGTCGGCCGGCCACGAATCGATGCTTGCCTCACGTGACACGAGGTCCGCGTCGTCGAAGCCCTTGTTGACCCGTTCCGGCTCGAACACACGGGGTCGGGCACCATATCGGTATGCCCTCGTCGGGGGACGCTCATCCCCCGGGGTCCGGCGCCGACACATCCGGAATTGGAGTGCAAATGTGGCTGTGAATGACCTCGGCGCGTCTGGCCTGGTGATCAGGCTCGCCGCCCCATCTGACATTGCGGCGATGATGGCGCTGCAAGCGCGCTACTACGTAGGTAACCTCGATCCGGCCGAGCGCACCAAGGGCTACCTCTCCAACCTCCACTCGCCGGAGTGGTTCACCTTGGCAGTGGACTCCCGCGGAGTACATGTCGCGGTGTCCGATGACGGTAGTGTCGTCGGCTTCATCGCCGTGACCGACCCGCCCACCCTCTCGCGGGTGCATTCTCCGATCATCAGGTCGGTGCTCGAACTCGCTGAGTCACTGCAATTCAACGGAAAGCCCATCACGGGTCATCGCTATGCGTTGCGGGGTCCGGTCTGCGTGGACGAAGCGGCCCGGGGCCGCGGGGTCTATTCGGCGTTCAATGCCATCACCCGGGCTGCCTACCGGGACCGCTTCGACCTCGGCGTGCTCTTTGTCGCCGCTGACAATCCCCGGTCACTACACACCACTACCACGAAACTCGAGGCCCAATCCCTGGCCGTGTTTGAGGTCAACTCCCAGCAGTACCATTTCTTGGTGTTCAGTTTCTGACCCCCGCATGCAGTTCCACCGTTGGCGGATCGGACGGGGCCGGCCGGGTGCTGATCACCGCGGCGGAATAGCCTGACCGAGGCACGCATGCAACTGTGAAGGCAGCTCCGGCGGCTGATGAGCTATCCAGGCTCAACGAGCTGTCCGGCCAGGCGGTGCAAAGCCGTGACGCTGTCACCACTGCGCAACTCGATCTCGAGGCCAAGCTTGCTGCCCAGACCACCGCCGAAGGGCGTCACCGCGCCGACGTGGCAGCACTCGAGGCCGCGAACACCCAACTTCAGACCCGTCAGGCCGGCGTCGACCGGGTGGCCGCGATGACTTATATGAGTGGTCGCAACGGCTTGCTGGCCGCGGTGCTGACCGCCCGATCCTCGGCGGCATCGGCCCACCGATGCGCGCATCGTGGCCGCCCGCGCCATCAGCGCGAGTTTTCCCGAGATCGCCTACATCGATGGGGTCCGCCCGGACTCGAAGCCGTGGCACCCGAGGGGCCTGGCGATCTACGTGATGATTCCCAATTCTGAGAGTGCCGCGGGCATCGCGCTCGGAAACGAGATCCTCGGGTTCGCGATGAGCAACGCCGCCAGGTTCGGACTGCAGGATGTGATCTGGCGCGACACGTATTACACGCCAGGGGGACCGCAGGGTTCAGACTACGGCCACGTACACATCACCACGCGACCAAGCCGATAGCGGCGATTTGCCTCGCTGTGTTCGATGTTGAGGCCTTACAGTGCGCGGGCCAGTCGGTCGGCGAGCAGTGCGGCGAATTTCGCCGGATCCTCGGGTGTGCCGCCTTCTGCGAGAACGGCTGTACCGTAGAGCAATTCGGCAGTCTCGGTGAGGGTGTCGTCGGCGCCGCGGTCTTGGTGGGCTTGACGCAAACCCGTGACCAACGGATGGCTCGGGTTGAGTTCGAGAATGCGCTTCTCTACCGGCACATTCTGGCCGGAGGCTTGGTAGATGCGCGCGAGCGCCGGTGTGATGCCGAAGGTGTCGGTGATCAGGCATGCCGGTGAATCGGTCAGGCGGGTGGACAGTCGCACCTTCTTGACGTGATCAGCCAAGGTCTGCTGCAACCAGCTCAACAGTTCGCCGAACTCCTTCTCCCGCTCCTCCCTCTCAGCGTTGGTGGTGTCGTCCTCGGAATCAAGGTCCACCTCCCCCCTGGCTACCGACTGAAGTGCCTTGCCGTCGAATTCGGTTATCGTGCCCACCCAGACCTCGTCGACCGGGTCGGTCAGCAGCAGTACCTCGTAGCCCTTGGCCCGAAACGCTTCAAGGTGCGGCGATTTCAGGAGTTGCTCATGGGTTTCGCCGGTGGCGTAGTAAATCTGCTGCTGGCCGCCCTTCATCCGCTCGACGTACTCGGTGAGGGTGGTGGGTTCTTCCTCGCTGTGGGTGGAGGCGAAGGAGCAGATCCGCAGCAGCGTGTCCTGGTTGTCGAAGTCTGAAAGCAGACCCTCCTTGAGCACCCGTCCGAACTGAGTCCAGAACGTGCGGTAGTCCTCCGGTCGCGAAGACTGCATGTCGCTGATCGTGGAGAGGACTTTCTTGGTCAGACGGCGACGGATCGCCTTGATCTGCCGGTCTTGCTGAAGGATTTCCCGGGAAACGTTGAGCGACATATCCTGTGCGTCGACGACGCCCTTGACGAAGCGCAGGTACTCCGGCATCAGCTGGTCGCAGTCACCCATGATGAAGACGCGTTTGACATAGAGCTGTATGCCGATGCTGTCGCGGTTGAACAGGTCGAAGGGGGCGTGGGAAGGGATGAAGAGCAAAGCCTGGTACTCGAAGGTGCCTTCGGCCTTCATCGGGATGACTTCGAGCGGGTCGTCCCAAGCATGGGCAATGTGCTTGTAGAACTCCTTGTACTCCTCGTCGGACACCTCGTCCTTGGGGCGGGCCCACAGCGCCTTCATCGAGTTGAGGGTCTCGGTTTCGGTCGTGACGACGTCCTCGCCCCCTTCTTCGGTCGCCGGGGTACGTCGCTCCACATTCATCCGGATGGGCCAGGCGATGAAGTCGGAATACTTCTTGACCAGGCTTTTGATCGTCGACTCTGAGGTGTAGTCGTGCAGTCCATCCTCGGAATCTTCGGGCTTGAGGTGCAGCGTGACCGCCGTGCCCTGCGGGGCGCCACCGACGGGTGAGTCGACGGATTCGATGGTGTAGGTGCCTTCACCGCTGGACTCCCAGCGGGTGGCTTCACTCTCGCCGGCCTTCCGGGTGAGCAGTTCAACCTTGTCGGCCGCCATGAAGGTGGAGTAGAACCCGATACCGAACTGGCCGATCAGTTCCTCGGAGGCGGCGGCGTTCTGGGCCCCGCGCAACTGCTCGCGCAACTCGGCGGTGCCTGACTTGGCCAGGGTGCCGATCAGATCCACGACGTCGTCGTGGGTCATGCCGATGCCGTTGTCGCGAACGGTAAGAGTCCTTGCCCCTTTGTCTACGTCGATCTCGATGTGCAGGTCGGAGGTGTCGACATCGAGATCTTTGTTCCGAAACGCCTCGATTCGCAACTTGTCCAGAGCATCGGAGGCGTTGGAGATCAGC
>JAGQTR010000219.1 GCA_020438915.1 Mycobacterium sp. | reverse complement strand
CGCACCTCGGCCCCGAGAGCGACCAACGTCTCGATGAGCACCGCGGTCTGGACGGTCATGTGCAGCGAACCCGAGATGCGCGCGCCCTTCAGCGGCAACACCTCGGAGTATTCGCGGCGCAACGCCATCAGGCCGGGCATCTCGTGTTCGGCCAGCCGGATCTCCTTGCGGCCGAATTCGGCCAGGTTCAAGTCGGCGACCTTGAAGTCGATGCCGTTGCGGACATCGGCGGTCAGCGTCGGTGCAGTCATGTAGAGCCCCTTTTTCCTTCGATTGCCTGTGGGCGCACAGCGGTGCTCGCGGCAATCCGCTGGCGACAACTGTGCTAGATACCCCTAGCCTGCGGGCTCGCGGGACAGGCGCTCGACGCACTCTGCCGGCTACGGGGTATCTAGCACACCGTAGCGTTCGGCGAACGGAGACATCAATCGGGCCAGGTCTCGCGCCACGTCGTGGTCGGCCTCAGGTGGCATCGAGACGTAGCTCATGGCCAGCCGGACGATCGCCCGGGCCAGCACCCCGGCGTCTTCTTCGCTGGTAGCCACCCAGCTCTCCATGAACGACTCGGTCAGCCGGGTCGAGCATCGCGCGATGATCGGCCCACTGTCGGTGGTGATGATCTGCAGCAGGTCAGGCTTCGATGTGCCGGACAGCAACGAAATGACCAGCGGGTCGGCCGCGGACTCGGCGAAAAAGTCGCGAAATCCACGCAGGAAGGCAGCGTAGACATCACCGACGTTGTCCTTGATGGCGTCGTTGATCTGGTCGACGAGCCGGTCGGCCAGCCGCAGCGCATACCCCTGGGCCAGGCCCTGCCGCGAGCCGAACTCGTTGTAGATCGTCTGGCGGCTGATGCCGGCGGCCCTTGCGACGTCGGTGAGCGTGATCGAGGACCAGTCGCGGGTCAGCAGCAGCTCGCGCATGCCATCGAGAATGGAGTCCCGCAGCAGCACCCTGGACGCCTCGGCATACGGGATGCGATGCGTGGCCCTGCTATCGCTGGTCCTGCTGTCGTTGGGGCGACCCACACGCGCGACACTATCGCTTTGGGGGCGCGCACCGAACCAAGCTGTCCTGGTCACTTCGCCCCCTCCCCTGTACCGCGAGCGCGCGTGTCTGCACGTCGCAGCTCGGCGTGTCGCGTACAACTGCGCGCGCTCGCCGACGATGACCGCGCACTCAGTGACTGAACTGTCATGGGCGGGCCACCTCGACCATCTCGAAATCCGTCTTCGCCGCGCCGCAGTCGGGGCAGCTCCAGTCCTCGGGGATGTCGTCCCACCGGGTGCCGGGGGCGATGCCGTCCTCAGGCCAACCCTTGGCTTCGTCGTATTCGAAACCACATTGCACGCACACGAACAACTTGTAGGCGGCCGTCTGCTCTTCACTCACTTCATTGCTCCAATCTCTTCGAAGTCGACCTTCTCGCGTACCGCGCAATCGGGGCAGCACCACTGATCGGGGATGTCCTCCCACGCGGTACCTGCCGGAAATCCTTCTCGCGGTGCACCTTTGGCTTCGTCATAGACGTAGTCACACCCGGGGCAGCGGTAGCTGGTCACGCGTCTACTCCAGTCGGCTCCCCGGCTCCGTACTTGGCCAGCACCTTGTCGCGCATCCGCGGGTGGATGTTCACCCGGGTGATGTCGCCGTCGTAGTGCTCCAGCACCCGGTGGTCCATGATCTTGCGCCACAGCGGCGGGAAGTAGGTC
>JAGQTR010000218.1 GCA_020438915.1 Mycobacterium sp. | reverse complement strand
GAGCGGTTTCGGCATGAAGGTCGCGGCCTTGCCGTGCATGCGGGCGACGTTCTTGATGATGTACTTGAAGGTCTGCAGGTCGTCAGCCGCGTGCAGCAGGGTGTTGAACTTGTAGTTGATCTCAGCCTGGCCCGCCGTGCCGACCTCGTGGTGGCCGCGCTCCAAGGTGAACCCGGCGTTCTGCAGGTTGGTCGACATCTCGTCGCGCAGGTCGACATAGTGGTCGTAAGGGGCGACCGGGAAGTACCCGCCCTTGGGGCGCACCTTGTATCCGAGGTTGGGCGAGCCGTTGGCCTCGAACGGCTCGCCGGTGTTCCACCAGCCCGACTCGGAGTCCACCTCGTAGAAGGTGCCGTTGATCTTGGAGTCGAAGGACACCGAATCGAAGATGTAGAACTCGGCCTCGGCGCCGAAAAAGCAGGTGTCGGCGATCCCGGTGCTGGCCAGGTAATTCTCCGCCTTGCGGGCGACGTTGCGCGGGTCGCGGGAGTACGCCTCGCGGGTGAACGGATCGTGCACGAAGAAGTTGAGGTTGAGCGTCTTGGCCGCGCGGAACGGGTCGATGCGTGCGGTCGCCGGATCGGGCAGCAACATCATGTCCGACTCGTGGATGGACTGGAATCCACGCACCGACGACCCGTCGAATGCGAGGCCGTCCTCGAACACGCTCTCGTCGAACGCCGAAGCCGGGATCGAGAAGTGTTGGACGACGCCCGGCAGGTCGCAGAATCGAATGTCGACGTACTCGACCTTCTCGTCCTTGATCTGCTTGATGATGTCGTCGGCGGTCTTTTCAGCCACTGATTGGTCTCCTTATATCTGGTCGGCCGCGTTGACGCTATGGACACGATGTTGCAGCGTCGTCAACCATATGTTGCGCCGACGTTACGCATAGGTAGCCGGTACTCCCGTCGCGTTGCTCCTCGCGCGGACCTATCCTTGCTGAATGGCCCGTACCACTGGCTCCGGATTGGGGTCCTGGCTCTCGGGACCGGAGCCGTCTGAATCCGGAAGTCCAGACCCCCGTTCGGGAACCTACCCCGGCGAACGGCTCGGGCTCCCGCCCAGTGGGCCGGGTTCAATCGCCCGTTTCGGGCGTCGGATCGCAGCGCTGTGTGTCGACTGGGTGCTCTCCTACGGGCTGGCGGCGTTGGCGATGACGTTGGGTTTGGTCAGCCGCCCGGCGCTATCGACCGCGGTCTTGGTCATCTGGTTGGCGCTCGGCGTCATCTCGATCCGGTTCTTCGGATTCACTCCCGGCCAGTTGGCGTTGGGACTACGGGTGGCTTCGGTCGATGAGCGCGAGCATGTCGGTACCGGCCGCGCTACAGCGCGCGGACTCTTGGTCTTTCTCGTTATTCCGGCCCTGTTCACCGACTCCGACCTGCGCGGCCTGCAAGATCTGGCGACCAAGACCGCCGTCGTCCGGCGGTAGCCGGCTCACTCCTGGTGGAGAATCTGGCCGTTCATCATCGTCATCGTCACCGTCGCACTGTGGATCTCGTGAGGATCGATCTCGAAGATGTTCTTGTCGAGCACGATCAGGTCGGCGAGCTTGTCCACCTCCAGTGACCCCACCACGTCGTCGAGCCGGATCTGGTAAGCCGCGCCCAGAGTGTTGGCGTGCACTGCTTGCTCGACGGTCAGGCGCTGGTCGGCCGGGGTCAACACCGCGGCTTCCAGGTCGCCGACCAGCTGGCGGGTCACGCCGATCTGGATCGAGTCGAGCGGCTTGTAGGTGGAGAAGTACCCGGCCGCCGGCCAGTCGGTCCCCAGTGAGATGCGCCCGCCGGACTTGAGCACCTTCTGCGGCCGGTACATCAGGTCTTGGCGGGGCTTGCCGTACCGTGCCGCCATGTTTTCCAGGGTGTCGGGATCGGCTGACATCCAGTTCGCGGAGAACTGGGCGATGACGCCGAGCTCACCGAAGCGCTGATTGTCGGGATCTTCGACGTAGACCAGATGAGCGACGGTATGGCGGCGGTCCCGAGCGGGATTCGCCGCGATCGCCTGCTCGATGGAATCTAGCGCGGTGCGCGCCGTCTGTTCCCCGCACGCGTGCACGTGGACGTCGAATCCTGCGGCGTCCACGTCGCCGACGAGCCGGCGCCACTGCTGCTCGGTGAACGGCGATCCGCCGGTCGAGTCCGGCTTGTCTGCATACGGCTCGATGAGCCAGGCGGTGTAGCCGCCCTGGGTGCCGTCGCCGATGATCTTGACCGCGCCCACCCGTATCAGTGGCGTCGAGATCTGGTTGCGGATCGCGGTGAACTTGGCCACGGCGTCATCGACGGGTGGAGATTTCACGCTGTAGGAGGCGACGACGCGGAAAGGGAGGGCACCCCTTTTCTCGACGTCGGCGTAGAGGCTGATCAGCGCGCCTTGGTCGTCCCCGATGGGCGGCACTCCGGCATCGAAGAGCGAGGTGATTCCGGCGGCTGACGCCTGCGGCAACCACGACTCCAGCAGCGTCCCCATCGATTCCGCCGAAATCGGTTCAATCGCGTCGACCATGGCCAGGACCGCATTCACCTCGAGCAAGTAGCCGGTCGGGTCACCGTTGTGGTCCCGGACGTAGTAACTGAAGCCCGGGACCGGATCCGGAGTCTCCCGGTTGACTCCGGCGATTTCGAGCGCTTTGGTGTTGGCCCACAGGCTGTGTCCGTCGATGGCGAAGAAGAAACCGGGCCGGTCCGGCAGCACCCGGTCAAGGTCGGCGCGGGTGGGCCCCTCGGGGCCGAACATGTCCACCCGCCAGCCGAATCCACGCACCGGGCCGGTCGGGTTGTCCTTTGCGTACTGCTCGATAGCGGCGAGCGCGTCGGCTCGCGTCGGCACTTGCAGGTCGACGCCGGAGGTGAGGAACGCACCCAGGAAGGGATGGATGTGGCCCTCGACGAAGCCGGGCATGAGCAGCTGACCGTTGAGGTCGATGACCCGCGTGTCGGGGCCGGCCAGCGCGATCGCGCCCCCCTCGTCACCCACGTAGGTGATCGTGTTACCCGTCACGGCGACAGCTTGCGCCCACGGGGCGGGTCCGGCCACGGTGTAGACGGGTCCGTTGTGGAACACGAAGTCGGCGTGCGGCTCCGCCCCCGAACCGGGGGCCGAATCTGGTTGCACCGAACATGAACTTGCTGCGGTCGCAACAGCGGTGATCGCGACCCCCCTCAGCAGCGCTCGGCGCGTCAGCTGGCCGCGGCTGCCGCCCCCGAAAGCAGCGAAATGTGGCGCCCAGTCGCACGCAGTACACATCAGGTCCCCCGGGGTTCGGTGATCAGCGGCAGCTGCGCGACGTTATTTCCGCCGCACGGTGCGCTGCACCCCGCGCATCTTGGCGGCTGCGGGCAGCGGACCCTTCGGCATTGCCGCCGGACCCACCTTGGTGCCCAACGCCGCCAGTCGAGACTCGAGCGAGTCCATCTGCTTGACGGTGATGT
>JAGQTR010000217.1 GCA_020438915.1 Mycobacterium sp. | reverse complement strand
GACTGGACCGACAACCGCAAGAACCTGATGCTGTTCTCGGGGCGAGCGCACCCCGAACTGGCCGAACAGGTGGCCAAGGAACTCGACGTCAACGTGACCGCGCAGACCGCGCGCGAATTCGCCAACGGCGAGATCTTCGTCCGCTTCGACGAGTCGGTGCGCGGCTGCGATGCGTTCGTGTTGCAGAGCAATCCCTGGCCGTTGAATCAATGGCTGATGGAACAGCTCATCATGATCGACGCGCTCAAGCGCGGCAGCGCCAAGCGGATCACCGCGATCCTGCCGTTCTACCCCTACGCCAGGCAGGACAAGAAGCACCGCGGTCGGGAACCGATCTCGGCCCGGCTGGTGGCCGATCTGCTCAAGACCGCCGGCGCCGACCGGATCGTCTCGGTGGATCTGCACACCGATCAGATCCAGGGTTTCTTCGACGGGCCCGTCGACCACATGCGCGGGCAGTCGCTGCTGTGCGGCTACATCGGCGACAACTATGCCGACCACGACATGGTCGTGGTGTCGCCGGACTCCGGCCGGGTGCGCGTGGCCGAGAAGTGGGCCGACTCCCTCGGTGGGGTTCCGCTGGCCTTCATCCACAAGACCCGCGACCCGTTGGTGCCCAACCAGGTGGTGTCCAACCGCGTCGTCGGAGACGTACGCGGCAAGACCTGCATTCTGACCGACGACATGATCGATACCGGCGGAACCATCGCCGGCGCGGTGCAGCTACTCAAGCAGGACGGCGCGGCCGACGTCGTCATCGCCGCCACGCACGGGGTGCTGTCCGAGCCGGCCCCGCAACGGCTGGCCGACTGCGGTGCACGAGAGGTCATCGTCACCAACACCCTGCCGATCGGCGAGGACAAGATGTTCGGGCAGCTGACCGTGCTGTCGATCGCGCCGCTGCTGGCAAGCACGATCCGCGCGGTGTTCGAAAACGGGTCGGTGACAGGCCTTTTCGACGGGTCGGCATGACTGAACGCATCTACCACAATCCGAAGTGCTCCACCTCGCGCAAGACGCTGGAGTTGTTGCGCGACAATGGTATTGAGCCAGAGGTCGTGCTGTACCTCAAGCACCCGCCGTCACGGGCCGAGCTGGCAACGCTGATCGCCGACGCGGGGATCGAGGTACGCGCCGCCGTGCGCAAGCGCGAGGCGCTCTACACCGAGCTCGGGCTGGCGTCGGCCTCCGACGACGAACTGCTCGACGCAATGGCCGAGCATCCCATTCTGATCGAGCGCCCGTTCGTGGTGACAGCGAAGGGGACTCGGTTGGCCCGGCCATTGGACAATGTCCGCGAGATTCTGTGACGGCTCGGTCACCGGTGCTGGCGGCGGCCGCCGTCCTGGTGCCCGCGGCCCTTGCGGCCTCGACCGTCGCGGCCTGTGCGACAGAAGCCCCCGACTACCGGTCCGTGTGGTCGACATCGAGTACCGCACCGAGCGCGCCGCCGACCACCACGTCTGCCGCCCCGGTCCCGATCGCGGCATATCTCGAACAGGCCGGCGTCACCGGTACACCCGTGGTCGGGGAGAAGCTGACCGACCTCATCGTGTCGATTCCCACACCGCGCGGTTGGGCGCCCTATCAGGGCACAAATCTCGGGCCGGGCACGCGGATGATCGTCAAGGGTGACACCTACCCGACCGCGATGCTGATGGTGTTCCGGCTCGACGGCGAATTCGATGCCCGCCAAGCCGTCACGCACGGCAACGTCGACGCCCAGATGTCGGAGAACTTCACCGAACTCGACTCATCCACAGCGGACTTCAACGGGTTCCCGTCGTCGATGATCGAGGGAAGCTACGACCTCAACGGCGCCCGGATGCACAGCTACAACCGCATCGTGATCGCCACCGGCGCCCCGGAGAAGCCCGGTGGGGCCGGCCAGCGGTACTTGATCCAGTTCACCGTCACCGGCTACGCCGACCAGGCCTCTGCCGAAGCACCGGACATCGAGAAGATCATCGAGGGCTTCACGGTCAAGCTGCCGCAGCCCTAGCGAACCCCGCCGCACTAGGGTGGTGGGTATGAGTGACTGGACCGCCGCCGACCTGCCCTCTTTCGCCGGACGCACGGTGATCGTCACCGGTGCCAACTCAGGACTGGGCCTGGTGACCGCCCGCGAGTTGGCGCGTGTCGGCGCCAGGACGATCCTGGCGGTGCGCAACCTCGACAAGGGCAACGCCGCCGCGGCGCAGATGTCGGGCGAGGTGGAAGTCCACAAGCTCGACCTGGGCGACCTCGCGTCGGTTCGGGCCTTCGCCGACGGCTTCGCTGAGTCTGCAGACACCGTGGACGTGCTGATCAACAACGCCGGCATCATGGCCGTGCCGTACGCACTGACCGCAGATGGCTTCGAGAGCCAGATCGGGACCAACCACCTCGGCCACTTCGCGCTGAC
>JAGQTR010000216.1 GCA_020438915.1 Mycobacterium sp. | reverse complement strand
TACAACGCCTTCGACAAGGACCTGCAGCTGTGGGTTGGGGCCTGTCTCTACAAGGGCACCGTCGACGTGTATCGGATGTTGGTCGGCGAGATGGACGAGCAGACCGCGGATCAGGTTTACCTGCAGGGCCGGTCGCTGGCAACGATGTTGCAGGTACCCGACGACATGTGGCCCGCCGACCGGGACGCGTTCGACCGGTACTGGCAGAAGTCCCTGGACGAGGTGCACATCGATGACGCGGTTCGCGAGTATCTGTACCCGATCGCGGCGTCCCGGCTGCGAGGACTGCCGCTGCCCTGGCCGGTGCGCGGTGTTTCGGAGAATCTGTCGCTGCTGATCACCACCGGCTTTCTGCCGCAGCGGTTCCGCGACGAGATGCGGCTGCCCTGGGATGCGGCCCGACAGCAGCGTTTCGACCGGCTCATCGCCGTGCTCCGCACCCTCAACAATCTGGCGCCCAGCGTCGTCCGTCAGTTCCCGTTCAATCTGCTGCTCAAGGACGTCGACTGGCGCATCCGCACCGGCCGGCCGCTGGTGTAGCGCGCGAACGGATTTAAAGAAGGCTGTCTGAGTATCTGGCGCCCTTAGTCGAACATGAACGGGCCCATGAATCGCGTCATCCGACGCAGGTAATCGGGCTGGCTGACATGCAACACATGATTTCCGGGGAACCAGTGGAAGGCGCAGTAATCCCAGTGCTTCCAAAGGATTTCCGCCTGCTCGGGAGGGGCCAGCCGGTCTCCCAGCCCGGCGATAATCAACCGCCTGTCTCGGGCGGGCAGTGGTTGATAGTTCAGCGGCGAGGAGTACATCGTGGCCGCGCCCGACAGCTCCCTATCGGTGCCGGCGACCAAATCGCGCAGCGCGACCACTTTGTTGGCGGGGAACCACTCATCGGCCGTTCTGTCCGGGGTGACGACGGGCACGTTCGGGATCACCGCCTGGATCCTGTCGTCGACGCTGGCGATCAATGCGCTGGTGTACCCGCCCAGCGACATTCCGGTCAGCGCGATGCGGTCGACGCCGGTGTATTCTAGATAGTCGATGAGCGAACGAAAGTCGTGCACCGCCTGCGCCATCGCCTCGGCAAACCCGGCGAGACCGTTGGCGAAGTAGCCGTATCCGCTGAAGGGAGAGTACTTTTCGGCGCGACGCCCGTGGAACGGGAGGGTATAGAGCACCACGTCGTAGCCAGAACGGTAGAACCACGGCAACGAGAAGAACAATCCGTTGAACAAGTAGGCCGACCCCATGAACCCGTGGATCACGCACAACGTGGGCCGCGGGCCGTCACCATGCCGCCAATGCTGGGCATGGACAACGTTGTTGCGTTCGTAGCCGCGTCCCCGGTCCCGCATGGCCGGGTTCACTGATTGGAAGCTGCTGTCGAAACGGATGTTTCGGACGTTTCCATGGGCGATCCATTCGGCGACCGGGTTGGCCGGACGCGACGAGACCCGCGGCAGCGATTCCGGAGCAGGAAAGGACAGCTTCGGGTCTTTCGCCGAGGCGAGGTCTGCGTAGAACCGCAGGTGTGCTTCTTCAGCACGTGACTGCGTCCGGCGCAGCGCGCCGGCCACCCCCGGCAGCATCGTGGCGCTCAGCAGGGACGCGATCGAGGTGCGCAGGGCCAGATCGGCAGCGGCCGAGGAATCTACGATCAACCGCTGCCGCAGTGTGAGGTCGACCCGGCGGGGCAATCCGCGCGCGGTCGCATCGGCTCCGGGAATGTCCGGAATCGGGATGGGCGGCGCCTCTGCATCTGCAAGGAGTTGAGGTGCCTCCGCATGTGAGGTATCGGACTCCACGTCTGGCATGCTAGCCGGGTCGGAGCGGGTTTGCTGAGCGCATCGTGTGACTCGCGGTCTGCCAACAGATCCGCCGATGGGTCAGGAGGACCGCGTGGCGGCATTGGCGACTCCATGGTCGCAGTCGATGGGACTTGACGTACCGATCGTCAACGCTCCGATGGGCGGGGTGGCCGGCGGCGTCTTCGCCGCCGCGGTGTGCCGTGCCGGCGGGCTCGGCATGATCGGAATCGGCAGCGCCGGTACCGCAGCACATCTCGACGAGGAGTTGCGACACGTTTCCGGCCTCGGTCGACCGTTCGGGATCGGTCTGGTGCATTGGGTTGTGACGCGTGACCCGCAACTGTTGGCACGCGCCGTGGCAGCCAAACCAGCGCTGCTGTGTGTCAGCTTCGGTGATGACTGGTCGTGGGTACAGGGTGTGCACGACGCCGGGATCCGGGCGGCCGCCCAGGTGGGCAGCCTTCGAGCCGCCGAGCGCGCGACCGAGGCTGGCGTGGACGTCGTGATCGCCCGCGGTGCCGAAGCCGGCGGGCATGGAGAGCCGGCCGTGGGCACCCTGCCGCTGCTGACCGCGATCCTCGATCAGCTTCCGGTGCCCGTCCTGGCGGCCGGCGGGATCTCGTCGGGACGTGGACTGGCTGCCGTTCTCGCCGCCGGAGCGTCCGGGGCGTGGCTGGGCACCGCGCTGAGCGCGTGTCCGGAGTCCCTGATGGCCGACGCCACGCGGGACGCACTGATCGCCGCCGGGGACACCGATACCGTCACCACCCGGGTTTTTGATGTCGCACTGGGATATCCGTGGCCGCCGACACTGCCCGAACGGGTGTTGCGCAACACCTTCACGAACCGGTGGCACGGTCGCGAAGCAGAACTGATCGACGACCAGGACGCCCGCGCTGCGCTCGCGACCGCGATCGCGACCAACGATCACGAGGCGGCCCCCGTCAACGCCGGACAGGGTGTCGGGGCTCTGACCGCTGTCCGGCCCGTCGCCGACGTGATCGAGCAACTGGTCGTTGAGGCGCGTCGACACCTCGAACCCTGAAGTACCCCCGTGACCAGCGACAACGTTGCCTCGGGTTATCGAAGGGTATGTTGGCGGGTACGCGTCACTCGGGTCTGAAGCGCTTCCGCGCACCGCTGTCAGGGCTGCCCAGTTAGGAGACGTCCATGCGAACGGACATGTCGACAAATGACGTAGAAAAACGCTGGCGTGACCCGGCGGCGTTTCGCGCTGCAGCAACGTACGTCGTGTCGGTCGTTGCGCTGGCGAGCCTGGCGTTCGTCCTGTTTCGGATCTTCGGCGAGTCCAGGCCGATGTGGGCACTGGCAACGCCGGCTGTCCTTTTCGCCGGATGCTTGGGAGCGTTCATCAAGACCTACCGGGTTTGGCGGGCCGGCCGGACATGGCCCATCTGGCAGGGCGCCGGATGGGTTCTGCTGACGCTGGTGCTGTTCAGCCTCAGCCTTCCGGGATTCGCGCCATCGCAATGAGTTGCCGGAGTTGGAGTTCGGCCGGGGCCTGGATCACGTTCCGGCGAGGTGGGTCAACGGCACTTCGGGATCGGCTAGCTTGCCTGGATCGACGCGAGTGCCGGAGCGCACCAGCGCTTCGATGGCGTCGGTGACATCCCAGGTGTTGACATTCATGCCGGCCAGCACCTGTCCGTCGCGCATCCAGAAGGCGATGAACTCTCCGCTGGAGACCTCGCCACGGAATACGACCGCGTCGTATCCGTCGTGTGGGACATAGCCCGAATACTCCATCCCGCAGTCGTACTGATCGGAGAAAAAGTAGGGCATCCGGTCGTAGGAGCTGACCGAACCCATCATGTTCGCCGCTGCGACCGGTCCTTGGTTCAAGGCGGCCGACCAGTGCTCCAGGCGCAGCCGAGTCCCCAACATCGGGTAGTAGACATTGGCCACGTCACCGGCTGCGAATATCGCCGGATCGTTGGTAGTGAGGCGCTCATCGACAGTGATTCCGTCATCGACCAGCAGCCCGGCGGCTTCGGCCAGCTCGGTGTTGGGCGCGATGCCGACGCCGACCACGACGGTGTCGGCCGGGACCACCTCGCCGCCGGCCAGGTGGACACCGGTCACCTGGCCTGCCGCCCCGATGATTTCGGTCACGTCGGCCCGCAGGCGCAACTCGACACCGTGGGCCCGGTGCAGCGCGGCGTACGTCTGGGCCACCTCGGTTCCGAGTGCAGCCAGCAACGGCAGCTTGTTCGCCTCGATGACAGTCACCTCGCAA
The DNA here is from genome assembly GCA_020438915.1 of Mycobacterium sp. Lineage (GTDB taxonomy): Bacteria > Actinomycetota > Actinomycetes > Mycobacteriales > Mycobacteriaceae > Mycobacterium. The sequence continues at coordinate 6,726 of JAGQTR010000216.1, read as the reverse complement.
CCCGCGGCTCTGGCGGCCGCCGCCGTCTCCAAGCCGATCCAGCCGCCCCCGATGATGGCCACGCGCTGCGCGGCGGCGAACGCCGCTCGTAACGCTTCGCTTTCGGCGACTCGACGGAGGTAATGCACACCGTCCAAATTGACTCCGGGCACTTTCAGTCGCCGCGGTGAAGAACCGGTGGTCAGGAGCAGCTTGTCGTAGCCGAACGAATCACCGTGCTGGGTCCTGACTCGATGTGACTCCCGGTCGATCTCGACGACTCGTGCACCAAGTCGCAGCTCGATCTCGTTTTCGAGGTACCACTGCGGTGGATGGATATCGATCGATTCGCGCTCGGAGGTGCCCTGCAGGAAGCCTTTCGACAGCGGCGGCCGGTCGTACGGGCGGTCGTCCTCTTCCCCGATGAGGACTACCTTCCCGGCGAAACCGTCCGTCCGAAGTGCTTCGGCTGCCTTGGCGCCGGCCAACCCCGCACCGACGATGACGAAGTTCTGCTGTCCGTTCATGGCTTTACTCCCTTCTTTGGCGACCCGTCCCGCCGTCTGCGGTACGGCCGTGAGGGGTCGGCACGTCCGACGACGCGGATGGTTTCGACGCTGACGTGCCATTGACGACCACGCAGCAGCGCCCCGCCCGGGGCTCGAGTTCAGCGTGGGCTCCAGAGTCGCCGCAGGCTGCGACGATGCCCTCCACGAGGTGCAGATTCAGTCCGCACACCACCTCTTTATGATCCTGCGCGACGATGTGAAACGGACAATTCCGCAGGCTGATACGGTCCTCGTCCTCGACCTGCGGCAGGTAGCCGCAGTGACGTAGCGCCTCCAGTACGTTGCCGCCGGCGTCATTGCCGGCGCGCGTGCCGGCGTCTCGGGCCGCCTCATTCACGGCCTTCCGCACCGCCCCGACCGTATCCTGTTCGACCGAGGTGACGAGCAAGCTGGCAAGCAGTTCGTACTCGCGGGGTGGCACGCTGACGGTCATCTCCTGCGTGGCGGGGGTATACAGCTTGGCCGGCCGCCCGGCCCCTGGCCCGCCGCGCCCCTCCGGCCGTCGGTAGTGCGCCGCGAGCAGGCCCGCCTCGGTCAGCTTGTCCAGGTGATAGGCGGCGAGTGTGCGGCCGATATCCGCAGTGGCAGCTGCTGCTTCCCGTGACACGGGCGCATCGTGGGAAGCGACGTACTCGTATAAGCGACGTCGTAGTGGGTCGTCCAAGTGGCTCAGTCCCGACAGCGCAGCTAGGCGGTCGCGTGGGGTGGTAGACACGGCCCGATTCTATCACCAAAAGGTATTGACAAATAGGCCAGACCGGCGGGATTCTAAAACAGTAAGTTTTGTTTCTACAAAGGAGAGATTTTGATGACGCTTTCGGCCCAACGCACCGCGTCGACTTCCACCGGAGTGCTCCAGCGGGTCCGCAGCGACCCGGCCTATGCAGCGTTTCTGCTGCTACGGGCAGGATTCACGGTGCTGCCTATCGTCTTCGGCGTTGACAAGTTCACCAACGTGCTCGTCCCATGGGAGAGCTACCTCGCCCCTTGGATCGTGGACCTCAGCCCCCTGACCGCGTACCAGACCATGCTGGCGGTCGGGGCGATCGAAATTGCGGCAGGCATCGCGGTGGCGATAAAGCCGCGGTACGCCGCCTACTTGGTCGCAGCCTGGCTCGCCGGCATCATCATCAACCTCGTCAGCTATCCCGGCTTCTACGACGTGGCGCTGCGCGATTTCGGGCTACTGCTGGCAGCTTTGACACTGGCCAGGCTGGCTTCGGTGTACGACCCCCCGTGGGGGCGTCCAGCGCGTTGACCACCGATACCCTTGTGGTGCAACCGGTTCCGACTGCTACGCCCCGTACGCCTCCGGCCGCTACGGGGCGTAGCGCAGGATGGCCGCCGCCCGCCCACCTCCGGGTACCTCGTCTGAACGGACCGCGAGGATGCGGCCGCCCTGCAGCAGGGAACGCCGCGTCACCTCGTCGATCACGTCGTACTCGGTGCCTCGCGCGGCCTCTCGGTATTCGATCGCACCGCTCTGCGGGTCAACCGTGCCGGGCACGAAACTGTCGATGTCGACGAACAGCGTGTCAACCAGACCGTAGGTGGCCGAACGCGCGATGTCTGAGAGATCGGATTGAGCGCGCCCTTGGCCTCGGCGCACTTCGTAGGTATCGCGGGCTTCGGCGAGCTGCTCGGCGTAGTAACCGTCGAGCACACCACGGGCTTCAGCGGCCAGAGGCCTGGAGGTGATTGGCAACCCGGTGCACGTGGACGTGGTCGCCGGCGGCCAGTACTACCAGTGAGCGGGACTGAAAGCGCCAGAAATCGTCATCATCGGAAAGGTCTTGCAGTGCNNCAGTGCATCGCGTTCGGCGACATCGGCGACGAGTTCGAGGACATTGCGCGTCTGGTTCTCGAACGCGAGCCGGTGGGCATCCGGTGAATCGGGAGTCCCGTCGTTGGGGGTGTAGACCGAAACGCAGGTCCGCCCCACCACCGCGGCGAGCGACTCGAGCTCGAGGCGACTGGGAACATCGTTGTGCAACATGGGGCGGCCTTTCGACAACATGGCTACGACGCCGCACGGGCGGATCCCGTGATGCCAGGTGACCACCGACTCTACCCGGCCAACCGGCCGCGTCCCGGTGGCCGACTCCGGACTCGCTCGGTGCACTCGGAATCACCTGCACGACTATGACGCTCAGCTTTCGAAGTCCGTCCTCGACCGTCGGTGTGAAATTGTTGCCCCTCGGGTAGTGAACTCGAAAACGTAAAGCGGCGCTGGGGGTGCCATGTCGACTATTTACACCATCGGTCATTCCACTCGCGCGATCGAGGAGTTCATCGGACTGCTCAAGAGCTTCGACGTCGACTTTGTGGCTGATATTCGGACGGTGCCCAAATCGCGGCACAACCCCCAATTCCACGTCGAGGCGCTACCTGGATCGTTGGCTTTGGCGGGAATCGGCTACGCGCACCTGCCCGGGCTCGGCGGACTACGCAGGCCGGCCAAGGACTCGATCAACACCGGCTGGCGGAACGCCTCTTTCCGCGGATATGCCGACTACATGAACACGCCGCCATTCCAGGACGCGATCGAGGACCTCATTGCATTGGCCGCGCGACGCACCACCGTCATCATGTGCGCCGAAGCGGTTTTCTGGCGGTGTCATCGGGCTCTTGTCGCCGACGCGCTGCTTGTTCGCGATGTCGATGTCGCGCACATTATGGATTTTGAAAAGCTCACCCCTGCAACGATGACCAAATTCGCGAAGCCGGATGGCACACAGATCACCTATCCCGCGGAATGATCCGACCGCCGAATCAACGGCTACGTTCGCAAGCAACGTGTTCCGAGATCAGGAACGCGGTTCTAGGATTGCCGTGCGACGATCACGGGCACGCGTACGGCCTGCGCGACGGCAGAGCTCACTGATCCCAGCAGCATTCCGGCGAAACCACCGCGGCCATGACTACCTACGACGACGAGCTGAACGTTATTGGACTCCGCAACGAGTTGCATTGCGGGACTGTCGCATACGACACTGGCTCTAAGGCGCACGTCTGGATAGCGCTCCCGCCAACCGGCGAGGCGCTCGGCCAGAATTGCTTTGGCCTGCTCCTCGCGTGCCGACCAGTTCGGTCCGGTCACATCGCAGCCGGAGAAGTCGTTCCAGGCGTGCAACGCCACGAGATCCACTTCCCGGCGGCTCGCTTCCTCGAAGCCGACCTTCGTTGCCGCATCGGACGCGGGCGACCCGTCAATGCCGACCAGCATGGGCAAGCGGGACGCATCGGGTGTGAGTGAGCCGTCGCGGTGTAGAACTCGCTGTCCATGCGCAGTGCATCGGCACCACCGGTGGCTTCGCGGGCAGTCTGCATCGCATCGGCGACGACTTGTTCGCCAGTGCTCGTCTTCCACGTGTCCAGATCGTTGGGGACGAGCGAGCTTACCCAGGTCGTTGCCGACGGGCGAGCAACGTGGACCACAGTCAACGCGACGTCTCGCGAGAGCGCGCTACGCGCCGCCCACTGCACTGCGGCGGTGGATGTTGGAGAGCCGTCGACGCCGTCGACGACCCTCGGACGAATTATGGCGCTTTCCATTTCGCGCTCCCTACTCTAGGTGACACCCAGCACGCGCACTGGGGCTTGTCGGTCCGGACCCGTTGTCGAAGGCGACTTCGAGCGAAGCGGCGCGGCCAATCAGTCTAGCGCCGCAGACGAATCGAGGCCGGCCGGCAACTTGTGAACTACAGAATCGTCGGCACCGGATGGCGATGGTCGGCGCCGATGCCGGTGATAGGTCGCCCGCGGGTTCAGTGTGGTGGACGAAGTAGCTGCCAGGGTGCATTCTGAGGACGGAGCCAATCAGGCGACCGTTCCGTTGGCTGCAGGGGCAGAGTTGGTTCCCAGTACGCGAATTTAGTTTGGAGGGACAGTGTTTTCTCTTGTGGACCGGATCGCAGTCGTGACGGGCGGGGCGTCCGGGATAGGCCGGGGCATCGGCGAGGTCCTCAGTCAGGCAGGCGCCCACGTGGTGATCGCCGACATCGATGCCGAGCGCGGCGCGACCGTCGCCGAGAGCATCGGCGGTACCTTCGAGCCACTCGATGTCACGTCACAGGAACAGTGCCGCGGCGTGGTCGCCCGCGTGGTCGAGCGATTCGGACGTCTCGACGTGCTCTGCTCCAACACCGGGATATTTCCGCAGGCCGCCTTGGACGACATGACCGAGCAGCAGTGGGACCAGATGCTGGACGTCAACCTCAAGGGCACGTTCTTCATGGTGCAGGCCGCGCTTCGCCCGATGCGGCACCGCGGCTACGGACGGATCGTCATCACATCCTCGATCACCGGGTCGATGACCGGATTTCCCGGGTGGTCGCACTACGGCGCGAGTAAGGCTGGTCAGCAGGGTTTCATGCGCAGCGCCGCGATCGAGTGCGCACGGGACGGCATCACGATCAACGCCGTCCTGCCCGGCAACGTGCTCACCGAGGGGCTGCGAGCTCAAGGCGAGGACTACCTCGCGCAGATGGCGCGAAGCGTTCCGATGAACGCTCTGGGCGAACCCCGGGACATCGGTCACGCGGTGTGTTTTCTCGCAGCAGAGGAGTCCCGCTTCATCACCGGTCAGACGCTGGTCGTGGACGGTGGTCAACTCCTGCCAGAGTCGCCGGAAGCGCTGAGCACAGACATGTCGACCGGCAGCGTCGGCGTTTCTGAGGAAATCATCGAACCGGTGCACAGCAGCGGACGTGAAGACTCGGGCGAGGTGCCCGAAAAGCACTACTTTCGCTGGAAGGACGACGGCGGGGCGATACATCCCGACGCCTGACCGCGGCCACCATGGACACATCGGTACTAGGCGACGGTGTCAAGGGTTGAGGCGCGAAGACGAGCATCCCGGCTGTCGACCGGGCAACAGGAAGGCTGACAATGACGAACCTGGCGGTAATCTATTATTCGGCGACCGGCCACGGAACCACCATGGCCGCGCGGGTGGCGGAGGCGGCTGAAGCCGCGGGCGCGAACGTGCGGTTGCGCCACATCGCCGAGACGCGGGATCCGGACACATTCGCCCAGAATCCGGCGTGGACCGCCAACTACGAGGCGACCAAGGACCTACCCGCCGCCACCGGGGACGACATCGTGTGGGCGGACGCGGTGATCTTCGGCTCGCCTACCCGATTCGGTTCGCCCGCAGCACAATTCCGGAACTTCATCGACTCCCTGGGCGGCCTGTGGGCACAGGGAAAGCTTGCTGACAAGGTGTATGCAGGTTTCACGTCGAGTCAGACCGTGCACGGTGGGCAGGAGACCACCCTGCTCGCGCTCTACATCTCGCTGATGCACTTCGGCGGCATTCTCGTTCCGCCCGGCTACACCGATCCGCTCAAGTTCGCAGACGGCAACCCCTACGGTGTCGGGCATATCACCGGACCCGACAACCAAAACGACCTCGACGATGCCACCCTTGCCGCGCTCGATCACTTGGCCACGCGCGCCGTCAACGTCGCCGCCAAGCTAGCCGGTTCATGAGCGCAGCGCCGCCATGCCGGTGAACTGAACCAGGTCAGCAGACCAGAAGCGTTGGTCGACGCCGTATCAACGAGTTTCGGGCTCGTCGTGCGACTCTGGGGGGAGCGCGCCGCCCTCGTCGGCCCATCGATCGAGCTGTTTGGGCTTGGGTTCGGGATTTCTCCGCCGGCGCTCGAGAACCCCGTCCATCAGATCCTTGAGCTTGCCCATAAACGGCAGCATACAGCGGTCGCGGCTGTGCCTGGTTTTAACGGTTTATACTCCTTTAAAAGGAGCGGGTGAGCCGCGCCGTGTCCGGAGCTTCATCCCACAGTGAAGGACCTCACGTGCCATCTACGACATTCACCGCCACCATCCTCGGTTCACCGCGGATCGGCCCCCATCGCGAACTGAAACGCGCGATCGAGGGGTACTGGGCGGGACGGATCAGCCGCGCAGACCTGGAATCGGTGGCCGCTGACCTACGCCGTGAAACCTGGGCCGCTCTCTCGCAGGCGGGGTTGGACTCGGTACCGATCAATACCTTCTCGTATTACGACCAGATGCTCGATACCGCGGCTCTGCTGGGCGCATTGCCGCCCCGCGTCGCCGGTATCGCCGACGATCTGGACCGCTATTTCGCGGCGGCCCGCGGCACCGAGGACATTGCGCCGCTGGAGATGACGAAGTGGTTCGACACGAACTA
>JAGQTR010000215.1 GCA_020438915.1 Mycobacterium sp. | reverse complement strand
GAGTTCCTCGGGGATTCGGTGCTCGGCCTGACCATCACCGAGGAGCTCTATCACCGGCATCCGGACTGTTCCGAAGGGGATCTGGCCAAGTTGCGAGCCAGCATCGTCAACACCCATGCCCTGGCCGACGTCGGTCGGCATCTCTGCGAGGACGGACTGGGTTCGCATCTGTTGTTGGGCAAGGGCGAGGAGCACTCCGGCGGTGCCGATAAGTCCAGCATTCTCGCGGACGGTGTCGAATCCTTGCTCGGTGCAATCTATCTCGAGCATGGCGCCGCCGTGGCGCGGGAGGTCATCCTGCGGCTATTCGGCGACCTGCTCGATACCGCCCCGACGTTGGGCGCGGGCCTGGATTGGAAGAGCAGCCTGCAGGAGCTGACCGCCGCGCAGGGCCTGGGCACGCCGAGCTACATCGTGACCTCGACCGGTCCAGATCACGACAAGGAATTCACCGCGACGGTTGTGGTTGCCGACTGCGAGCAGGGCAGCGGTGTGGGCCGCACCAAGAAGGAGGCCGAACTCAAGGCCGCCGCGGCGGCATGGAACTCCCTCAGCGGTGCCTGAACTTCCCGAGGTCGAGGTCGTCCGCCGCGGGTTGGCCGAACACGTTGCCGGCAAGACCATCGCCGCCGTGCGAGTTCACCACCCCCGAGCCGTACGGCGCCATGAGCTTGGATCCGCCGATCTGGCCGCACGCCTGGTCGGCGCCACCATCACCGGCACCGGCCGCCGGGGAAAGTACCTGTGGTTGACGCTCGAAGACGGGGCGGCGCTGGTGGTGCACCTGGGGATGAGCGGGCAGATGCTCCTGGGGCCGCTGCGTGAAGACAAGCACCTGCGCATCGCGGCCCTGCTGGAGGACGGCACCACGCTGAGCTTCGTCGACCAGCGCACGTTCGGGGGATGGCTGGTCGCCGATGTCCATAACGTTGACGGAACCGAAGTGCCGCTTCCCGTTGCGCACATCGCACGCGATCCGCTGGATCCGCAGTTCGACCGCGACTCGGTCGTCAAGGCGTTGCGGCACAAGCACTCCGAGATCAAGCGTCAGCTGTTGAACCAGAGTGTGGTCTCGGGGATCGGCAACATCTATGCCGATGAGGCGTTATGGCGGGCCGGGGTCAACGGTGCCCGGCTTGCTTCGGCGTTACCGGCGCGGAAGCTGGCCGAGGTGCTCGATGCGGCCGCCGCGGTGATGACCGATGCGCTCGGCCAGGGCGGCACGTCGTTCGACTCGCTCTATGTCAACGTCAACGGCGAGTCCGGTTACTTCGACCGGTCGCTGGACGCCTATGGCCGCGACGGGCAGCCGTGCCGGCGCTGTGGCGCGGTGATGCGGCGGGAGAAATTCATGAATCGATCGTCCTTCTATTGCCCGCGCTGCCAGCCGCGCCCGCGGCGCCGCTGACGTGGCGGCAAGATGGGGCCATGACTGAACTATGGGTGCAGCGGACCGGAGTGCGTCGCTACACCGGGCGCAGCACCCGGGGAGCCGAGGTACTCATCGGCTCCGAGGACGTCGAGGGGGTGTTCACCCCCGGGGAGTTGATGAAGATTGCCCTGGCTGCCTGCAGCGGGCTCAGCAGTGACCAGCCGTTGCGGCGCCGCCTCGGGGATGACTACTCGGCCACGATCAGGGTCTCCGGAGCCGCTGACCGCGATCAGGAGCGCTATCCACTGCTGGCCGAAACGCTGGAGGTCGACCTGTCGGGATTGTCGTCCAACGAGCTCACGCGCTTGTTGACCGTGGTCGAACGCGCAATCGACCAGGTGTGCACAGTGGGACGAACGTTGAAGAACGGGACCAAAGTGGCATTTGAGGTCAAGGATGTCGGGAGGTGAATGATGTCAGGACCCGATGACGTCCGGTTGACAGCCTGGGTGCACGGACACGTCCAGGGTGTCGGTTTTCGCTGGTGGACGCGTTCGCGGGCGCTCGAGCTCGGGCTGACCGGCTTCGCGTCCAATCGTCCGGACGGGCGCGTCCAAGTCGTCGCCCAGGGTCCCCGAGAGGCCTGTGACCAGCTGCTTGAACTGCTGCAGAGCTCCAACACACCGGGAAACGTCGAGAAGGTGATTTCGGACTGGTCGGAACCGGCGGACTCCTTCTCGGGCTTCGCCGAGCGCTGACCGGCGCCGGTAGGCTAACTCGTCATGCATCTGAAGAGTCTGACGCTGAAGGGCTTCAAGTCCTTCGCTTCGCCGACGACTCTGCGTTTTGAACCCGGCATCACCTGTGTGGTCGGGCCCAACGGCTCGGGCAAGTCCAAT
>JAGQTR010000214.1 GCA_020438915.1 Mycobacterium sp. | reverse complement strand
CGAACCAGTTGTTGTTGCCGCCGTACAGCACCACGGTGTCGTCGTTGGCGATGCCCCGTTCGGACAGCAGTTTCGAGAACTGCTCGGCGTCGACGAAGTCACGCTTGACCTGATCCTGCAGATCGGTCTTCCAGTCCAGTTTGATCGCCCCCGGGATGTGACCGGTGTCGTAGGCGCTGGTGTCCTCGTCGACTTCGACAAAGACGGTCTTCGGCGCCTCGAGATTGCTCTCGGCCCAGTCGGCGGTGACCAGGACGTCGGAGCGTGCCATGTAAAAGATCCTTTCGTTTGCTTCTCCAATGGTGGGACAGCGAGTCCTCAGGTGGTCGAGACGGTAACCGGCCCCAACCGAGGGGCGATCAGCCCGGCGAACATCCGTCCATACGGATGGAATCGGGGGCACCGGACGTCCACCTGCGCCGCCGTTACCGGGTGATGTGGGCGGATCCCAGTGATGATGCTCGACATGATTGTGCTCCTGTTGTGTGAAATTGCTGGACGCGGCAGGGCCCGAGGCCGTGCGCGGAGTTGCGGCGGGACGAGAGGGCGCGGCTACTCAGCAGCTGTGACAACAACAGCAACAACCCGCGACGCGGCACAGGTCGACTGCGCGGCGTTTGGTGAGCAAGAGCTCAAGGCGGGCTGACACGCTGGACAGCTTACCCAATGAAATGGTGATCAAGCCAACAGTGGTTTCAGCGCCGAGCGCAGGTCAGCGGCCGTCGGTACCCCCGACGCGCGATAACGCACCTGACCGTCGGCGTCGAAGATGAGCGTCGTGGGCAGCGATAGCACCGAAAGCTTTCGAGCTGCCTCCGGATTGTCGTCCATGTCGACTTCGACATGTGCCACCGCGGGTAGCTCTGCGCATACCTGCTCGACCACTCGAGAAACACCCGCGCACGGGCCGCACCATTGCGCGCTGAAGTGCACGATGGTCGGCCCGGTGCGCGATAACCCCAGCTCGGCTGGGTCGATCTGGGGATACTCGCTCGCCGCCTTGATAAGCCCGGCACGCAACGTCAGGAGCCGGCCGATCACGAACGCCAGACCGAAGGCCCCGATCAGCACGGCGAGGACCAGAATCCATGAGGAACTCATGACAGTCTGAACTCATCGAGCTCGATGGTTACTCCCTCGGCGATGCCCTCGATGATCACGTCCGAGCCGCGCGCGCCCTCGCTGGTGGGTGTGATTCCGAACGGCAGTAACTGGTCGGGCAAGCTGGTGGAGAACGCGGCCAGCACCGCCGGTAACTGCTCGTCGGGTACCGCCTGATCGGCGGTACCCGGCCCGGTCAGCACCCCTGTCGCCGAGAAGACCAGGGTGCTGGTGGCCGGCCCGCCGATGGACAGATCGACGGCAATGCTGACCTTCTCCTCGAAACCGGCTGCCCGTGGAGTCCCGGTGAAGACCAGCCCCCGGTTGCTTGAGATGCCCGACTCGGTGGTGCCGCCGGTGGAATCGTTGGTCTCCACGGTGGGTGCCTCGACCAGCAGATCTGGTATCCCCATGTACCGGCCGACGTGGGTGGAGTCCAGGATGATGCGGCTCTCGACCTTTCCCACGGTGAGCGTCGCATCCGGCCCGATCAGCCAGGACCCCTGTCCGAGGTCGATCGAATGCAGGGTCGCTTCCAGGGAAGCCCTGCCGACCACGGCCTGCTCAACACCACTGGCCTTGATCTCCACCTCGTCGTAATGGCGGCGCATCGCCTGCGGAGTGAATGGGAAGCCCAGGATCGCCACCGATGGATCCCAGTTCAGGTTCGCGGCGCTGCGCACGCTTCTGGCCAGGCGGTATTCGGCATAGATGGCCGCCCCGAAGTCTGCGGCGACGGCGCCGACCACTACCGCGGTCAGGGTCGCCAGGGCGCCGATCAGAAGTTTGCGCACGCCGCCATTGTCGCGCACGCAGCGGCGATCATCGGTTCGGCGCGGCGGACCACCAAACCGCAGGCTATCGTGAGGGAACCTTTGGTCGGGTAAGGACCATGTGTCAGGCATGAATTTAGGAAGTCACCGCACGACAGGGTCGTCTGGGCGGTATCCCGGCCAACGATCTCCACGGCTGCCGGAGGGCCAGATGGACCTACTGCTACTGACGGTTGACCCGCACCCCGAGTCAGTATTGCCGTCGCTGTCGCTGCTGGCGCACCACGTGCGTACCGCGCCGACCGAGGTGTCGTCACTGCTGGAGGCCGGCACCGCGGACGTGGCCATCGTCGATGCCCGCACCGACCTGGCCGCGGCCCGCGGCCTGTGCCGGCTGTTGGGGACGACGGGATCGGCTGTCCCGGTGGTGGCCGTGGTCAACGAGGGCGGCCTGGTCGCGGTCAGCATCGAGTGGGGCCTGGACGAGATACTTCTGCCGGGCACCGGCCCCGCGGAGATCGATGCCCGGTTGCGGCTACTGGTCGGCCGTCGAGGCGGCGCCGCCAACCAGGAGAACGTCGGGAAAATAAGCCTGGGAGAGCTTGTCATCGACGAAGGCACCTACACCGCGAGACTGCGGGGGCGGCCACTGGATCTGACGTACAAGGAATTCGAGCTGCTGAAGTATCTGGCGCAGCATGCGGGCCGGGTGTTCACCAGGGCTCAGCTCCTTCAAGAGGTGTGGGGGTATGACTTCTTCGGTGGTACCCGCACCGTTGACGTGCACGTGCGGCGGTTGCGCGCCAAGCTCGGCACCGAGTACGAGTCCCTGATCGGCACCGTGCGCAACGTCGGTTACAAGGCGGTCAGGCCCGCGCGCGGCCGCACGTCGGCCTCAGGGGCGGAGCCGGGCGAAGACCCCGGGGACTTCGATGACGAGGAGTACGGGGACGCTCCCGGTGTCGTGCCGACGCCACTGGCCGGACAGCTGAACACCACGTGAGACGCCTTGACTGGCGCCCCCGGCTGTCGCGGCAAGAGCAGCGGATGGTGCGTGAAATCATCAGTGAGGCAACAGAGTCAGACGGGGTATCGCCGGTCGGGGAACAGGTCCTGCGTGAGTTGGACCAGCAGCGCACCCAACATCTGGTGTCTGTGGGGGAGACCGGGAAAATCGACGGTTATCTGAACCTGAACCCGGAGGTGGCCGAACTGGTGGTGGCCCCGCGGGCCCGCAGGCAGGGCGCCGGCTCGGCTCTGATTCGTGCGGCGTTGGACAGGACCGCTGGACACTGCCGGTTCTGGGCCCACGGCACGCTCATTTCGGCGGAGGCGACCGCGGCCGCACTCGCACTCAGCCCGGTACGTCGGTTATTGCAGATGCGACGCCCACTGGAGAACATCCCAGACGTCGACATCCCTGACGGAGTGGGGATTCGTACCTACGCCGGGCCGGGAGACGATGCAGAAATCCTGCGGGTCAACAACGCGGCCTTCTCCTGGCACCCCGAGCAGGGCGGTTGGACCGGTTCCGAAATCGCCGAACGACGGGGTGAATCGTGGTTCGACCCCGAGGGGTTGTTCCTGGCCTTCGATCAATCGGGGGAGCGACTGCTGGGCTTCCACTGGACCAAGCTGCACGCCGACAAACCCGGCGTCGGCGAGGTGTATGTCATCGGTGTCGATCCCGCGGCCCAGGGTGTGGGGCTTGGGCGAACACTGACCGTGGTCGGGATGGACTGGCTGGCAAGGAGATTGGCCGACGCGCTCGAGCCCACCGTGATGCTCTATGTCGAAGCCGACAACGCTGCGGCGGTGCGAACCTATGAGCAGCTGGGCTTCACCGTGCACAGCACCGACACCGCCTATGCGCTCACCTCGTGATGTGTTCTGTTGGCCGTCTGATCGGAGTGCCGGTATGACCGACACCGCAGCCTCGTCGGCGGTGACGCCGGTGGTCGGCAAATTGGGCACGCTGGACCGGTTCCTACCGTTGTGGATCGGCATCGCGATGGTGGCTGGACTGCTGCTGGGCCGCGGGGTTCCCGGTCTGAATACTGCGCTGGAAAGTGTTGCGGTCGACGGCATTTCACTGCCGATCGCGCTAGGTCTGCTGATCATGATGTATCCGGTGCTGGCGAAGGTCAGATACGACCGCCTCGACACGGTGACCGGAGACCGCAAACTCCTGCTGAGCTCGCTGCTGTTGAACTGGGTGTTGGGCCCCGCGCTGATGTTCGCGTTGGCGTGGCTGCTGCTGGCGGACCTGCCGGAGTACCGGACCGGGTTGATCATCGTCGGCCTGGCCCGCTGTATCGCCATGGTGATCATCTGGAACGACCTGGCCTGTGGCGATCGCGAGGCTGCGGCGGTGCTGGTGGCGTTGAACTCGATGTTCCAGGTCGTGATGTTCGCGGTGCTGGGGTGGTTCTACCTGTCGGTGCTGCCCGGCTGGCTCGGGCTGGAACAGACAACCATTTCAGCCTCACCGTGGCAGATCGCCAAGTCGGTGCTCATCTTCCTCGGAATCCCCCTCTTGGCCGGTTACCTGTCCCGACGGGTGGGGGAGAAGGCCCGAGGCCGAGAATGGTACGAGACCAGGTTCCTGCCGTGGATCGGACCGTGGGCGCTCTATGGTCTGCTGTTCACCATCGTGATTCTCTTTGCGCTGCAGGGTGATCAGATCACCAGCCGGCCGCTGGACGTGGCCCGGATCGCGCTGCCGCTACTGGTGTATTTCACGATCATGTGGGGTGGCGGGTATCTGCTGGGCGCACTCCTGGGCCTCGGCTACCAGCGCACCACCACGCTGGCGTTCACCGCCGCAGGTAACAATTTCGAGCTGGCCATTGCGGTAGCGATCGCCACCTACGGGGCCACCTCAGGCCAGGCCCTCGCCGGGGTGGTGGGACCCCTGATCGAGGTTCCAGTCCTGGTGGCCTTGGTCTATGTTTCGCTGGCGCTGCGGCGTCATTTTTCGCCAACAGAAACCGCGGCGGGTTAGCAGTTGACTGGAACGCCGAGTTCGGTGAGCAGTGCGCGGACGCGGCGCTCGATCTCGTCGCGGATCGGCCGGACGTCGTCGACACCGCGGCCCGCCGGATCTTCGAGTTTCCACTCTTCGTAGCGACGTCCAGGGAACAGCGGGCAGGCATCGCCGCACCCCATCGTGATGATGACGTCTGCGGCGCGCACGATTTCGTCGGTCCAGGGTTTGGGGTACTCACCGGAGACATCGATGCCGCGCTCGGCCATGGCGGCCACCGCCGCCGGGTTCACCTCGTTGCCTGGCTCGGAGCCGCCCGACCAGGCGACGGCGGCGTCCCCGGCCATCTGGGTGAAGAAGCCCATCGCCATCTGCGACCTACCGGCATTGTGGGTGCACAGAAACAACACTGTGGGCTTACCGTCATGGTGCTGGCCCTCCACCCTGGCCAGCGCCCGAAGGCGTTGCCGGGCAAAGCGTTCGGCAAGCAGCGGAAGAAAATTCGGGATACTGGCCCGCGCGGCGAACTGGTCATAGGACGAATGCAGGAAACGCTCGATGGTCTCGACGCCGACGATGCCGTCGAATTCTTTTTCCAGTTGAGCGGCGGCCGCCTGCATCGCCAGGTGTTGATCGATGGACAGGCCGGATCGCAGATGGGGGCGAGCCTCGGCAGCAGTGGGTTCGGTCACGGTGTTCTCCTTCTCAGGCTGGCTTCAATGTGGGCGCGAGGTGCTGAATTCGTTCGGTGAGCTCCCCGACCGCGGCATCGAAGGCGTCGGCTCGCCCGACTCTGGCGGGGTCGGCGACCGACCAGTGCAGGCGAGGCAGATCGGCGGGCAATTCCTCGTGAGCGTTGTCGCAGACCGCGATGACGAGATCGTCGGCCCTGACAACCTCTCCGAGGCTGCGAGGTGTGTGGGGGTGCAGATGCAGGTGGTGGCGGCGGGCAGCGTTGACTGCCCCGGGGTGGATGCGGGGGGCGGGATGGGTGCCTGCCGAGGTCGCCGTTACCTCGCTGCGCAGGTTCCAGATCGCGGCGGCGAGCTGGCTGCGCGCAGAGTTCTGGGTACAGACGAACACCACGCGTTGCGCCAGCCGCTCCAACGGTGGCAGCAGCGTCTGCAGGGCCTGATGGTTGAGCTTCAGATAGGTGCGCCGGCCATCGGCCTCGGAGCGGGTGTGGTGCAGGACGTTGGCCTTCTTGAGCACGCCGAGATGGTGTGCCAGCAAGTTCGATGGCATGCCCAGAACGGCTCGCAGTTCCGACGGCGACGCGTCGGCCAGCAGCAGATGATCCACGATTGTGAGCCGCGCGGGGTCTGCGAGCGCGGCGAAGATCGCCGCGCGGCCCGCCGTCCCGCCAGCTATCTCGATGGACATTGACTCAATATTTACTGAGTCATTCTGGAACGTCAACCCTGCTGCGGAACTGTGGTCGCAAGCCCATTCGGCGGTTCATCTTCCGTTCACTATCCGTAGGGCGTTGATTCACGAGCAGCCCCTAGGTTCACAGCCGAGCGACGATGATTCCGCGGTGTACACGGCTTGAAGGAGATGTGTGAAGGCCAACCGACCTGGTGCTTTGGTGAGCCTGCTGGCCGCCGGCGCGGTGGTGCTGTCTGGCTGCGGTAGCGACGACAACACCGGCTCGGGGGGCAGCTCGGCGCCGGACGAGGACTGCGGCGGCGATGAGTCGCTGAAGGCCAGCGGATCGTCTGCCCAGGCCAACGCTATGACGAGGTTCGTCAACGCCTACCAGCGGGCCTGCCCGGGTTTCACGGTGAACTACACCTCGAGTGGCTCCGGAGCGGGTGTGTCGGAGTTCACCGGCGGACAGACCGACTTCGGCGGTTCGGACTCGCCGTTGAGCGCGGAGAAGGGTGACTACGCCAAGGCCAAAGAGCGGTGCGGCGGCGCCGATGCGTGGAACCTGCCCACTGTCTTCGGGCCCATTGCGGTGACTTACCACCTCGATGGTGTGGACGGCCTGG
The DNA here is from genome assembly GCA_020438915.1 of Mycobacterium sp. GTDB lineage: Bacteria > Actinomycetota > Actinomycetes > Mycobacteriales > Mycobacteriaceae > Mycobacterium. The sequence continues at coordinate 1,340 of JAGQTR010000214.1, read as the reverse complement.
TACTCGACGGCCCCACCGTGGCCAAGATCTTCAACGGGTCGGTGACGACCTGGAACGCTCCCGAGATCGCGGCGCTCAACGAGGACAAATCGCTTCCCGCTCAACCAATCAACGTCATCTTCCGCAGCGATGAGTCGGGCACCACTGACAACTTCCAGAAATACCTTGAGGCGGCCTCCGAGGGCGCATGGGGCAAGGGTGCGGGCAAGTCGTTCGTCGGCGGTGTCGGTGAGGGCGCCAAAGGCAACGAGGGCACGTCGGCGGCGATCAAGAACACCACCGGTTCGATCACCTACAACGAATGGTCCTACGCGACGAAGCAGGGCCTGTCGGTGGCCCAGATCGTCACGTCGGCCGGGCCGGAACCCGTGGAACTCAACATCGAATCGGCAGGAAAAGCGATCGACAGCGTCCAGGTCGCAGGCGTTGGCAACGACCTGGTGCTGGACACCTCGTCGTTCTACATGCCGACCGAGGCGGGCTCATATCCGATCATGTTGGCCACCTATCAGCTCGTCTGCTCGAAGTACCCGCAAGGCGATGTCGCCCCGGCGCTCAGGAAGTTCCTGACGGTCGCGCTGGGTGCCGGCCAGCAGGGTCTGCAGGAGGCCGGTTACATCCCGGTTCCCGACAAGTTCAAGGAGCGGCTGATTACCGCTGTCGACGCGATCTCCTGACCGCCCCAGCATAGGAAGCGATGACACTGAAACCCGAACATCACGAGGTAGGCCCACCGAAAGTCGCGAGTCCACGGCGGGGTCGACATACTGCCAACATGTCTGCCAAAACGTCGGAGCAATCGGTGCTGATGGACCGAGGTGGCCGCTGGGGAGACCGGATTTTCAGATCGATCGCCGTCGGCTCGGGTGCACTGATCATCGCGGCCATCGCCTTGATGGGGCTGTTCCTGTTGATCCGCGCGATCCCCTCGCTCAGGGCCAACGAGGCGAACTTCATCACCAGCACGGAGTTCAACACAACAGACCCCGACAATCTGCGGTTCGGAATCGCCGAACTGTTTCAGGTCACCGTGCTGAGTTCGGTTTTCGCGTTGATCATCGCGGTTCCCATTGCGGTCGGCATCGCGGCTTTTCTGACCAACTACGCGCCGCGCGGGCTGGCGCGGCCGTTCGCGGTTCTGGTCGATCTTCTGGCGGCCGTGCCGTCGATAGTGTTCGGCCTCTGGGGGATCTTCGTGCTGGCCCCCTGGCTGGAACCGGTCTCCAGATTCCTCAATGACAACTTGGGCTGGTTCTTCCTGTTCGCCGACGGCAATGTCTCGCTGTCCGGCGGTGGCACCATCTTCACCGCGGGGATCGTGCTGGCGGTGATGATCCTGC
>JAGQTR010000213.1 GCA_020438915.1 Mycobacterium sp. | reverse complement strand
GCGGCTGCGGCGAATCGCTGCAGGGCGCGGTGTTGCATCGGCGGATGGCCTCGGCCGATGTGATGTTGCGGTGTCCGCGCTGTCACGCCCACTTCGACGTCGTGCACGCCGGGGTGGGCATCGACGAGTCGGCCGGAAGCGCCGCACATCTGGATCCGGTTCCGGTGTTGACGCGCGACGGCGTGCTGTCGATCGCCGTATCCCGTTCGTCGGCCGAGAGCGTGGCCTGATGCCCACCGGAAGCGCCTACGACGTGCTGGCCAGGATCAGGGCCAATCGGTCGGCGCAGCCAGCGGCCGGAGAATCTTGCGAGATGTGCGCCGAACGCATCGCCGATCAGCACCAGCACGTGGTGAATATCGAAGGCCGCCAACTGATGTGTGTGTGCCGCTCCTGTTATCTGCTGTTCACCGATCGGCATGCGACCCTGCGATATCGCGCCGTACCCGACCGCTATCTGGCTTTCCCGGAGTTTGCTCTGGACCGCCGCCGGTGGGAGGCCCTGCAGATTCCGGTCGGGCTGGCGTTCTTCTTCCGCAATTCTCACCTCGACCGCACCGTCGCGTTCTACCCCGGCCCGGCCGGGGCCACCGAGTCCGAACTGGAATTGGAGTCCTGGAACGAGCTGCGCGCCGAGGACCCGCGGGTGGACATGCTCGACGACGACACCGAAGCGTTGTTGGTCCGGGTTGCCGCAAATGGCCCGGAGAGCACCCGGCCACCGGTCTGCCATCTACTGCCGATCGACGCGTGCTACGAATTCGTCGGCCGGTTGCGAATGCTGTGGCGTGGCTTCGACGGCGGGCAGGACGCTCGTCGGTACATGGACGAGTTCTTCGCCTCCGTCGCTGAGCGCAGCAAGGTGGTCGCTGGATGACCGGAACGACAACCGAGGTGATGTTCACCGTGCTGGGGGTGGCGCCCGAACCGTATGCGGTGACGCCCATCCTCACCGCGAGGGTCGGCATCGCCGCGATCGGCGAGGAACCGATCCATGCGATTGCGCTGCGCTGCCAGGTACGCATCGATCCGTTGCGGCGCAACTACTCCGACGACGAGGCCGCCGGCCTGACCGACCTGTTCGGCACCCGCGAACGGTGGGCCACCACCCAGCACACCTTCCTGTGGCAGCACACCACCGCGATGGTGCAGGGCTTCACCGGGACCACCGAAGTCGCGCTGCCTCTGGAATGCACCTACGATTTCGAGGTGTCCTCGGCCAAGTATCTGCACGCGTTACGCGAGGGGGTAGTCCCGCTGCAGTTTCTTTTCAGCGGAACGGTTTTCGTCCAGGGAACGCACGGATTCTCGGTCCAGCAGGTTCCCTGGGACCGGGAGGACCGCCACAACATGCCGGTGTCGGTGTGGCGGGACCTGATTTCGCAGCACTTCCCGAACACCGGTTGGTTGCGGCTGGACCGCGACACCGTCGATGCGCTGGCCGGCTACCGGTCCGCGCACGGGCTGCTATCGCAGGACGAGGCCATCATGTCGCTGCTGTCCCAGGCCAGCGAGGAGGCGCGATGACCACCGACTGGGATCGGGTCCGCGCGGTCGCCGACGCCGTGCTCTACGAGGGCTATCTGCTCTACCCCTACCGGGCGACGTCAGCAAAGAACCAGTCCCGCTGGCAGTTCGGAGTGCTCGGCCCCCAGGGCGCCGAACAGCGTGGCATCGGCGAGAACGACACCCTCTCTGCTGACGTGCTGGTGCAGGCGGGGGGCTCGACGACGCTGTCGGTCGTCGTACGTTTTCTGCAGCTTCAGCACCGGGCGGTCGAACGCGACATCGGTGCGGGTCGGTTCGAGCCGACAGAGCACCTGGTCGCCGGGGACCGATCATGGCTGGTCTGGGACGAGGCGGTCGAACGCGAGATCGCTTTCGGGCCCTTCACCCTCGCCGAACTCCAGGGCACACTGCGGCTTCCGCTGTCGGTGCCCGCAGGCACCGAAGTCGAGACCGTTGAGGGAGGACGGCTGGTGCGGACCCGCCGCCAGCTCCGCGCAGAGATGACGTTGTCCGCCGAACCGGACGACGGATTGATCCGGGTTAATGTCACGGTGCGCAACCTCGGCCCGCCGGCAGCCGACAAGAACGCCGCGATCGCAACGTCGCTGATCGGTACCCATGCGCTCACCGAAGTGCAGGGCGGGGAATTCGTCTCACTGCTGGAACCGCCACCTACAGCCAAGGACGCTGTTGCGCGGTGCCGCCGCCACCGCTGCTTCCCGGTGTTGGCCGGACCGTCGGATGCCCGCGACCTGATGCTGGTCTCGCCCATCATCCTCTACGACCATCCCGAGATCGCCGAACAGAGCGACGGTGCGCTCTACGACTCAACCGAGATCGACGAGATTCTCACGCTGCGCATCATGACGATGACCGATGAGGAGAAGGCCCAGGCCCGCGCCACCGATCCGCTTGCCGCCCAGATCATCGACCGATGCGATGCGATGTCCGCAGAGGCGTTGCTCAACCTGCATGGTGTGCTGCGGGACCCGCATTCGAACGGCGAAGATCCCGGGCTGGTCCCCGAGATTCCCGAGGGCCTCGACTGGTGGGATCCGATGGCCGACACCGCGGTGAATCCCGGAGTGGACGCCGTGTTGGTCAACGGTGTGCCCGTCAGGTGCGGCACCAGGGTGCGGCTGCGGCCCACCCGTCGCGCCGACGCCCAGGATCTGTTCTATACGGACCGGGTCGCGCGCGTTACCTCGGTGCACGAAACCGTCGACGGACAAACCCACGTCGGTGTCGTGATCGAGGATGACCCCGCGGCCGACCTGCACCAGTGGTATGGCCGCTACCTGTACTTCGCGCCCGACGAAGTCGAGCCCATCGAAACTGGAGATTTGAGCCCGGAAAGGAGTTCGAGATGGAGGTAGTTGGTTGGGCCGCCACGGTCGTGGTGGCAGTGGTGGTGGTGTTGGGGGTGACGCTCGGTGTTCGGTCGATCCCTGACGCTCAGCGTTATCTGAAGATACGCCGGATGTAGCAGGGCGGGAGGAATCACGTCCACCACGCTGGTAGCCGGCATCGGCAACATCTTCCTGTCCGACGACGGATTCGGACCCGAGGTGTTGCGCCGTGTCGCGCCGCGCCTCACTGAACCGACTGTGCGCGCAGTGGACTACGGTATCCGGGGCATGCACCTGGCCTACGACCTGCTCGACGGGTGCGACGCACTGGTGCTCGTCGATGCACTGCCCAACCGTGGCGCCGCCGGCACCCTGCACGTATTCGAGGCAGATCATGACATCCTCACCGCGGCAACCGGTTTGGATGCCCATGCGATGGATCCTGCCGCCGTCTTTGCCAGCCTCAACGCCCTCGGCGGCAGCCCGCCCTACACGGTTGTGATCGGTTGCGAAGTCGCCTGCATCGAGGAAGGCCTCGGCCTTTCCACCGCGGTTGCGGCCGCCGTACCCGATGCGGTGCACGCGGTCGAGGATGTGCTGGTCAGACTGTCGGCTCGCACCACGGCGCGGGAGGGCTGAGCGATGTGCCTGGGAATCCCCGGACAGGTGCTGCGGCCGCTAGAGGGCTATGGCGGGCAACTGGTCCTCGTCGACGTTGCCGGCGAACCCCGCAAGGTCAACATCGGCATGCTGCCCGAGGAGACCTTCGCTGCCGGCGATTGGGTGGTGATCCACATGGGTTTTGTGGTCGAGAAGACCGACAAGGCTGGCGCCGAAGCCGCACTGGCCGGTCTGAAGTTGATGGGCAGCGGGAGCGAGGACCCGACGTGACCCGCCGCTGCCGGCGCCGGATCGTGGTGCACGGTGTGGTCCAGGGCGTCGGGTTCCGGCCGTTCGTGTACACCGCCGCTGCTGCGGCGGGGCTGTCCGGCTGCGTCCGCAACGACAGTTCCGGGGCGATCATCGAGGTCGAGGGTGCACCCGATGCCGTCAACAGGTTCCTGGCGCGGCTGGGTGACCCTCCCCCGCTCGCGGTCATCGATGCGATCGAGGTGCAGGAGATCCCGACGGCCGGTGGCACCGGCTTCCGGATTGCGGACACCTCCCGTTCCGACGGCGGCCGGACCCTGGTCTCCCCCGACGTGGCCATGTGTGCCGATTGCGAAGCCGAGCAACGCGACCCGGCAAACCGCCGGTACCGGCACGCGTTCATCAACTGCACGAACTGTGGGCCGCGCTTCACGATCATCGCCGCGGTCCCCTACGACCGCGCGGCCACGACCATGGCGGCGTTTCCGATGTGCCGGGATTGCGCGGACGAATACCGCGACCCCGCCGATCGCCGGTTCCACGCCCAACCGGTGTGCTGCCCGCACTGCGGCCCGACATTGAGATACCGTGCGTCTTGTCGTGACGGGCCGAATTCTGCCACCGCCGGCGAGGACGGGCTGCGCATGGCCCGGCGATTGCTGCGGGAAGGCGGCATCCTGGCCGTCAAGGGAATCGGCGGTTACCACCTTGCCTGCGATGCCGCGAACGACGATGCGGTGTCGGAACTGCGCCGGCGTAAACGGCGCGGCGACAAGCCGTTCGCGGTGATGGTCGCGGACGTGGCGATGGCACGCACGCTGGGCACCCTCGATGAGTGCGCGGAGCGGCTGCTGTCGGGTCCGCAGCGTCCGATCGTACTGATCCAGCGGTCACCGGCGGCCCCTATCGCCGATTCGGTCGCACCGCACAATCCCGATGTCGGCGTGATGCTGTCCTACACCCCAGTGCACTGCCTGTTGTTCGGGCTGCCGGGCGACGAACCCGGCCCCCCGGCGCTGGTGATGACATCGGGCAACCTGGGCGGTGAGCCGATCTGCTACCAGGATGACGATGCCACAGAACGTCTTTCGCGCCTCACCGACGGCTGGCTGATGCATGACCGGCCGATATTGGTGCCCTGCGACGACTCGGTGGTGCGGGCCGTCGACGGAGCCGAACTGCCGATCCGTCGATCGCGCGGCTACGCACCCCTGCCCATCGCCTTGCCGGTCTCGGTGCCCCCGACCTTGGCGGTGGGTGCGGATCTGAAGAACACCATGGCTGTCGCGCAGGGGCGGTATGCCTGGCTGAGCCAACACATCGGCGATATGGACGACCTGGCCACCCTGGTCGCGTTCGACTCCGCGGCCAGGCACCTCGGCGCGCTGACCGGTGTGCACGCCGAACTCCTCGTCACCGATGCCCATCCCGGATACCGCTCGACCTCGTGGGCCCAGCGCAACGCGCTCGGCCGACCGCTGCGGGGGGTGCAACACCATCATGCACACATCGCGGCGGTCATGGCAGAACACGGCTTGGACGGGAACACACCGGTGCTTGGGTTCGCCTTCGACGGAACGGGTTACGGCCCCGATGGCGCAGTGTGGGGCGGTGAGGTGCTGCTCGCCGACTACAAAGGCTTCCAGCGGTTGGCGCACCTGAAGTACGTGCCGCTGGCCGGCGGTGACGTGAGCGTGCTGCGGCCATACCGCATGGCGTTGGCACACCTGTGGTCGGCCGGACTGCCCTGGGACGCCGACCTGGCGCCGGTGCACGCCTGCCCGGACCGCGAAGCTCGGATGCTGGCTGCCCAATTCGCTACCGGCACCGGGTGCGCGTCGACGTCAAGCATGGGCCGGTTGTTCGACGCGGTGTCCGCGCTGGCCGGTGTCCGGCAGGTCGTCGCGTATGAGGCACAGGCGGCGATCGAGCTGGAAGGGGTTGCCCGTGACGCCGACGGCGACCCCGGCCGCTACGCGTTTACGCTGGATGAAGCACACTGCCCGGCAGTCATCGACCCCGCGCCGGTGCTTGCGGCCATCGTCGCCGACCTGCGCGACGGGGTGTCGGCCGCCCTGATCGGTGCCAGGTTCCATTGTGCGGTCGCGGATTTGATCGTCGCCATCGCGGTCAGCGACGGCGCACTCAACGACGGCGCGGCGCAAGCGGTCGCGCTGTCGGGCGGGGTATTCCAGAACACACTACTGTTTCGGCTGGCCCGAGATGGACTGCGGGACCGGGGTTTCACCGTGATCACCCATCACCGGGTCCCGCCGAATGACGGCGGCATCGCGCTGGGTCAACTCCTGATCGGAAATGCCGGATGACCACGCTGGCGTCGCAGAACCGACTGCCACCGGGACACGCACTGTTCGCGCGGTACGCCTTCCCACCCAACGAACTCGGATACTGCGGACCCGCCGACTCCGAGGTGCTGCTGCGCGGCGACAACCCTGCCGAGGTGGCCCGGTATGCCCGGGAATTCGACGGCACCTGGCCGTATCTACGCGCCATCGCCGAGGCCGCCGATATCGCCGACCCGCTCGATGCCGCGGTGGTACGCAGCTATTGGATCGGTGGCCCGATGCTGGCCCGGCCGGACCCGGCGGCACTGCTGGAACGGCTGCGCCGGGCCTTCGCCGGCCAGGTGACCGGCCTTCTCGGCGATGTGGACCGCCCGGCCGACGCACTGGCCCATCACTGCTTTCACGTCTTCGCCGTGTACCCGTGGGTTCGCTTCCTTGATCGAGACCCCGATACTGCGCTGAATGTCCTTCAGAGCTGCAGGATACGATGGGGCACAGTAGAATCCGTCAGCAATGAGCACGTGGTGATGTTGGCGCGGCCGCTGTCGTTCGACGGTGGGGTACTCGTCCTCGGAAGGCCCACCACCGAGCGGGTGCGCTGGCGCAGGAACCAGATGTCGCTGATCGATCAACCCCTGCCGGGAGACACTGTCGCCGCGCACTGGGGCTGGATCTGCGACGAGCTAACAGACATCGACACCTCAGCGCTGAGCGCTGTCACCGAGACCACACTTGAGGTGGTGAATTCGTATCGAAGCAAGCATCACGGGCGAATTTGGAGCACACTGGCCACAAGGGGGTTCACCCATGACGACATTCGTTGATCCGGATGGCTCGGTGATCGGTGCCGAACTGTCAGCCGATTTGGCTTCGGCGGCACTCGATCTCGCCCGACGCTTCCATGACGGCGCCACGCTGTGGGTGATCTCCCCGCAATGGGAGCCACACGCCCATCACGTCGCGGTCGAGTTCGTCCACCCGGTGATCATGGGCAAGCGCGCACTACCCTCGGTGGCTCTGGTGGAACCGGATCCGGTGGCCCAGGCTCGGGTGGCCACCAGCCCTGGAGATCTGTTGCTGGCGGTCGCGTCGGCCGATGATCCGGCGGTGCTGGACGCGATGCGGCGTGCCCCGGCCTGGGGCACGCTGACGTTGTGGATCGGTTCCGGTCCCCGGCCGCCGGCCGGGGCGGCCAACCACATTCTGTGGATCGACTCCGATGATCCGATGATCCCCGCGACCGGTAGCTTCGTCCTGCTCTACCACTTGCTGTGGGAACTCACCCACGTCTGCTTCGAACATCCTGGCCTGCTCAAACCCGACGCCGGGGACTGCACCGACGACGTCTGCATCACCTGCGGTGACGAGGGTCGGCTCGGCGAGGTGGTGCTGGACCCCGAGGCCACCGACGACCTCGCCCAGGCGCTGGTGCGCACCTCTGCCGGTGAGGAGTGGGTGGACGTCACGCTGCTGGGATCCGACAGACCGGTGGCCGCCAACGACCTGGTGCTGGTGCACGCGGGAGCAGCCATCACCCGACTGGGCGATGAGGACAGGAGATGAGCTGATGACCCAACCCGCATCGGAGAACACCAGCTTTCTCTATCCCTTCATCGAATCCGAGGAGACCGATGCGACCAGCCTGCTTGTCGATTTGGCGGCGTCCGCGCGGAGCAAAGCCGCTGAGAGCGCCCGCCTGCAGCGTGCCTCGCTGGACGAGTACTCCGAATCGCTGCGCGCAGCCGGAATCGAAATGGCACAACGCTTTCGTCGTGGCGGGCGACTGTACACGTTGGGTAACGGCGGTAGCTCCACCGATGCGGCCACGCTGGCGTCGCTGTTCAGCCGGCCCGCGCGCGGCCGGCCGGTGGCGGCGTGGTCGCTGGCCGCCGACGAGGCGGTGGTGACCGCGCTGGGCAACGATGTCGGCTTCGAGTTGATCTTCAAGCGGCAGATCATCGCCCACGCGCGCGACCGCGACATCGCGATCGCGTTGTCCACGTCGGGTAACTCCGAGGACCTGATGAGCGCCATCACCGAGGCCCGCCAGCGCGGGCTGCTGACCATCGGTTTCGCCGGCCACGACGGTGGCCGGATGGCGGTGGCCGACGACCTCGACTTCTGTTTCACCGTTCATTCGCAGAGCATCCACCGCATCCAGGAGAGCCACGCGCTGCTCGGCTACCGACTGTGGTCGGTAGCCCAGGACGAGATGGCGCGGTTGCTTCGGAATGCGCGGGCGTCATGAGCACTACCTCTAACTCGCACGCCCGTGGCTCCACCGAGCGCGAAGATCGTGTGCTGGAACGCATTCACAGTTTCCGGCAACGTCGCCCGCGCCTGCTCGACGACGTGGTTACCCTTGCCCACGGTGCCGGCGGGAAGTCGTCGGCGGCGCTGGTGGATGCGGTCTTCGTGGAGGCGTTTCGCAACTCCGAACTGGAGAACCTCGGTGACGCGGCCTCGCTGCCGATGCCGTCGGGTGAGCGCCTGGCGTTCTCTACCGATTCCTATGTTGTTTCACCCCGCCGCTTTCCGGGCGGCTCCATCGGCCATGTCGCGGTGCACGGAACGGTCAATGATCTGGCGGTGGCCGGCGCGCGGCCGCGCTGGCTTTCGGCGGGCTTCGTGATCGAAGAAGGATTCCCGATCGCCGAACTACGCGAGATCGTCGCCGACATGAGTGAAGCCGCGGTCCGCGCCGGGGTGCAGATCGTCACCGGCGACACCAAAGTGGTGGGCAGGGGTGCCGCCGACGGCGTCTACATCAACACCTCCGGCATCGGGGTCATCCCCGAGGGCAGGCAGCTGTCGCCGCAACGGGTGCGGCCCGGCGACAAGGTGCTGCTGTCCGGCACGATCGGCGAGCACGGTATGGCGGTGATGCTGGCCCGGGGCGACCTCGCCATCGAGGCTGACATCGCCTCGGACACCGCACCGGTCAACGGCCTGGTGGAGGTGCTGTTGGAGGCGGCCCCGTCGACGCGGTGGATGCGCGACGCAACCCGCGGCGGTGTCGGAACCGTCTGCAACGAGCTGGTGAAGGGAGCACCGTTCTCGTTGATCCTGGACGAGGCGCGACTCCCGGTGCAGCCGCAGGTGCTGGGCGCGTGCGACATGCTGGGGATCGACCCGTTGTACGTCGCCAACGAAGGCAAGTTCGTGGCGATCGTCGCCGCCGAAGAGGCCGACGCAGCGGTGGCCGCGATGCGGGACCAGCCTTACGGGGGCGGTGCGACGGTGGTCGGTGACATCGTGCCGCAACCAACCGGGATCGTCGCGCTGCGAACGTCATTCGGCGGGAGCCGGATCATTGACATGCTCGTCGGCGACCCGTTACCGAGGATCTGCTGACAACGAGCGCAGAGAGGAGAACGACTATGTGTCTGGGAATACCCGCTCAGCTCGTCGAAATCGTCGACGTTGAAGCATATCTGGCCAGGGTGGACGTCAATGGCGTCCGCCGGACCATCAGCGTGCGGTTGTTGGCCGACGACAATCTGGAGGTTGGCGACTGGGTGCTGGTGCATGTCGGTTTCGCCATGTCCAAGATCGACGAGGCCGAGGCGGCGATGACGCTGGACCAGGTGCAAAAGATGGGCGCGGACTACATCAACGAGATCGAAGCATTCAACGCGTCCGAAATCGCTTGAGGCAGAAGAGGTTGAGGAATGAAATTCGTCGATGAATTCCGGGACCCGGCGGCAGCGCGCGCCCTTGTTAAGTCGATCACCGAACTGGCGGGCACCGACGAGTTCAAATTCATGGAAGTATGCGGTGGTCACACCCACACCATCTACCGACACGGGATCGAGCACCTGCTGCCCCCGACGGTGGAGTTGGTGCACGGTCCGGGCTGCCCGGTGTGCGTGATACCGATGGGCCGGGTCGACGACGCGATGTGGCTGGCCGAGCAACCGGGCGTGATCTTCACGACGTTCGGCGACATGATGCGGGTTCCCGGGTCCAACGGCAACCTCATCGAGGCCAATGCCCGCGGCGCCGACGTTCGCTTCGTGTACTCGCCGCTCGATGCGCTCAAGTTGGCAGTGGACAACCCCGACCGTCAGGTGGTGTTCTTCGCCGTCGGTTTCGAGACCACCGCGCCGTCGACCGCCGTCACCCTCGCACGCGCCCGATCCTTGGGGGTAACCAATTTCAGCGTGTTCTGTAACCACGTCACCATCGTCCCGCCGATCAAGGCCATCCTCGAATCACCGGACCTGCGGCTGTCGGGGTTCTTGGGTCCGGGCCATGTGTCCACCGTGGTGGGTCTGCGGCCTTACCGGTTCGTCCCCGACGTGTACGGCAAGCCGATCGTCGTCGCCGGCTTCGAGCCGCTCGACATCCTGGCCTCGGTGCACATGCTGTTGACGCAGATTCGCGAGGGCCGAGCCGAGGTGGAGAACCAGTACACCCGGGTGGTTCGGCCGGAAGGCAACACCCAAGCACTGAAACTGATGGCCGAGACCTTCGAATTGCGGCCGCATTTCGAGTGGCGCGGACTCGGCTTCATCTCCCAAAGCGCACTCAAGATCCACCCCGACTACGCCGAATACGACGCCGAGCTGGCGTTCGAGATGCCCGGGGTGCGAGTGGCAGACCCCAAAGCGTGCCAGTGCGGGGAAGTCCTCAAAGGCGTCATCAAACCGTGGGAGTGCAAGGTGTTCGGGACGGCATGCACCCCGGAGACTCCGATCGGCACCTGCATGGTCTCGCCCGAGGGCGCCTGCGCGGCCTACTACAACTTCGGACGCCTGCACCGCGAGACGGCCCAACTGCTCGGTCAACCGGGCTGACGCACCCGCTGTCTCACCACTGGTCGCGGGGTACGTCGAAGTCCGCGCACAACGCCCGCCATACCTCCCGCGGATCCACACCATCCTCGATGGCTTGGGCCGCGGTCCGTCCACCGATGCTCGTCAGTACGTGGTCAACCAGCATCGACGACGCCCGCACCGCGCCGAACTGACGCTCGACGAGTTCGGAGAATTCCGTGAGCCGCACACGCACAACTTACGCCGACGCGCCGAGCGCTTCATGGCACACCCGTACCGGATCGGCGACCTGCGCAACGCTGGCCCCGGCCCTCCGCGCGGCCTCCCGGTAGCGCGGTGAACCGAGCACTTCCTGTGTCGTCGCGGCCAGAGCGGTGGCGGTCAGCGGCCTAATCAGCTGCGCACTCCCCTGGCGCACAACGCGGTTGGCGATCTCCCATTGATCACCACCGCCGGGAACCACGACCATGGGCACACCGGCCAGTAACGATTTCGCGACCGTGCCGTGGCCACCACCGCAGATCAGCAGATCGGCCGCGGTAAGCAGTTCATCCTGGCGCCCGAGACCGACCACAGCCCATGGCGGAATCCGGCCCTCGGGACCGTCGAGCCTCGAGACCGCTACCCGCGAACCCGCCGGCAGCACATCGCCGGGTACCAGCGTCTGAAGGGCCAACTCGGCGAGCCCACTGGCGCCGGTGTTCGCCGTCGACGGCGCCACCACCACGACAGGGCCATCTCCCGGAGGCAGTTGCAGTCTCGTCGTCGTCGGTTCGTAATGCAGCGGGCCCACGACCACGGCCTCTACCGGCCAGTCCGGGCGGGGCACCTCAAGAGCGGGAAGCGTGGCGATCAGGCGCCGCAGCGGCCCCGGATCAGCGGCCGGCAGACCGATACCGACGCGCGCCGCAGACCGCTGCCGCAGACCCGCACGCCATGAGCGCGCGCTCAGGCCCCGCAGCATCGCGTCGCGCAACCGGCCACCCACACCGGTGCCCGGCGCCAGCCCGCTGCCCAGCGGCGGCAGGCCTTTGGACGGCCGGTACAGCGGATGGGTGTTCAGCTCGATCCACGGCAGACCCAGCAGGTCGGCCGCCAGGCCGCCACAGGCGGTAATCGAATCGGAGACCACCAGATCGGGCGCCAGATCACCGATCCGCTGCCTGTTCAGCGCCGCCATCCGGGCCGCGCGCTGGTGGATCTTGGCACCGGAATCGTTGTCGTCGTCGTCGGCTGTCGGATCCAGCCCGTCCAACTCGACAGCATCGATGCCTTCCCCGCGGGCCACGTCCAGCCACTTCGTGCCGGTCAGCAGCGTCGGTGTGTCTCCAGCGGCCAGGAATCGCAGGCACAGCGCGATGGCCGGAAACGCGTGTCCGGGATCGGGTCCTGCGACCACGGCGACGCGCATGCGGGCTACCCTGCCACAGCGTCCGCCGTTAGGCTCAGGCGATGACTGACGACGCCCCGGATTCGCTGATGCCCATGGCGCTCACCACAGCAGCAGCCAATACGCACACCGTGCAGGCATTTCTGCACGGCCTTGCCGAAGAGGACTTCGACACCGTCGAGTCATTGGCCGCCCCAGAGTTGATCTGGCAGAACGTGGGCCTACCCTCCATCCGGGGTCGGGCCCGGATCATGAAGCTGTTGCGCCGCGGCAAGGGCAGGGTCGGTTTCGCGGTGAAGTTCCACAACATCGCCCAGGACGGCGGCGTCGTGCTGACCGAACGCACCGACGCCATCACCATCGGCCCCATCCGGCTTCAGTTCTGGGTGTGCGGGAGGTTCGAGGTGCGCGACGGCCAGATCACGCTGTGGCGCGACTACTTCGATTTCTTCGAGTTCATGGTCAAGGCCCCGCTGCGGGCAATCGTCGCCGCGGTGCTTCCGTCGCTGCGGCCGACTTTCTGAGCGACCAGCCGCCCGCGGCTGTCGCTTAGTCCCGGTGAGTCGCTCGTAGTGGACGCGTCGTCGGTATCCCCTGGTATTCATGCCCGAGGCAAAGCAACTGACGTCCGATTTTTCGCATCTGCCCGCCCCGGATCCATCCGGATGAGGCCGTCGGCGCACGTCGTCTCGTCAGGCTCCTGTGAGTCGGCCCAGCTCGTCGAATGCCTGCGCCCAGCCTGTCAGCCGGTCAGTGGCCATCACCAGCTCATCGCGATGGCGGCGCTGCGACATCGGCGAGCTTGACATCGACCCTGAATTGGCAGCCGCAACCAATTGAGCTGCAGCGGAAACCATCTCATTGTACTGGCGAGCACCGCGGTCAAGCTGCATCCGGAAGGCGGCGATCGTCGGCGCGAGGTGAGCACGTGACTGAGGCGCGGAGCGCACGGCCTGCTCCATCGATACCACCTCCGCGGCGGTGGCCGACATGGTCGCCACCGTGTATTCGGCTGCCGACTTCAATCCTTGCAGCTCCTCGGATGGCAACATCCGGCCCCGTTCGATCACACCGAGCATGGAGGTGAACCCCCGCTCGGAGGCTGCCAGAGCAGCCATCGGCTGACGGGCGGCCGAGCCCGACGGCGGCAACCGCCGCGCCGTCCGGGTCCGCGACGGTGGCAGGGGTTCACCTCGCAGCCAGCGGTAACGCAGAAATGCCAGGGTCGCCAGGAATGCGGCGCCGACGGCGATGGGTGACGGGATGAACAGCGCCCAGACCGGGGTGCTCCACGAAGCCAGCAACGCGGTGACACCCACCCAGAACACGGCCGAGATGGTGAGGAACACCCCCAGACGAAACGCCCAGCGTCGCTTGCGCAACAACTTTGCCCGCGGGTCGGCGGCGGCGTTGAGCTTTGCGGCCAGCATGTCCGACCAGTCCGCGGCGGTATCGATACCGCGTTGCGCCAGGGATCGCCAAGCCTCGGGTCTGCTGGTACGTGTACTCATATGGGCTCCAAAGGGTCCCGCGATCTTCGCTACTGCGGCAGCGGGTTTTCCGGTGCCTGAGTCGGGTTGGCGGCCGGCGTTGCCGGCGACTGAGACGGGGTGGCTGTGCTGGAGTTACCTGCGGGAAGCTGCTCCCCACGCATCGACGCGCGGATCTGTTCGAGCCGCGAATGGCCCGCCATCTGCACACTGGCCTGCTGCACCTCGAGCATTCGGCCCTGTACCGAGTTCTGCGCCAACTCGGCCGAGCCGATCGCGTTGGCATAACGCCGCTCGATCTTGTCGCGGACCTCGTCCAGGCTCGGCGTGTTACCGGGTGCGGCGAGCTCACTCATCGACCGCAGCGACGCGCTGACCTGCTCCTGCATCTTCGCCTGCTCGAGCTG
>JAGQTR010000212.1 GCA_020438915.1 Mycobacterium sp. | reverse complement strand
CAAAGCGATGGACGCGGGTAGGTATACCAGGACCGGCGAGATGCTCGGAACGATGGCCTACCTCAGTCCAGAGCGCATCGCGGGCGCACCGGCGTCGATGGCCGACGATCTCTACGCGTTGGGCGTGGTCGGCTTCGAATCGCTGACCGGCCGACCCCGATTCGAACGCGACAACGTGGCCGCGCTGGCCCACGCGATCATGACCGACCAGCCGCCTCCGGTAGCGGCGCTCAAACCTGGCGTGGACCCAACTTTGACGGCCCTCATCGACCGGGCCACCGCATCCGATGCTCGGGCGCGATTCCCCGACGCGGCGAGCATGCTCACGGCCCTGCACGCCGGCACTCCCCCGGCCCGCACGCCGACAAGGGTGTACGAGACGCCCCCGCCGCATCAACCCGTCTCGCTTGCCTACGTTCCGCCGCGGCGGAATACGACCCGACGTAGGACCCAACTGCTGGCAGCCATCGGTACGGGCGTGGTCGCGACGGGGGCCACGGTGGTGGCAATCGCAGCCATGAACTCGCCGGCGACCCCAGCGGTACCTGCTCCGCAACTAAGCACCACTACCCCCGCGCCGGTCATGGCGCCAGCAGTCAGCAGTCCCGTGGCCCCGCCCGAGCAAGACATCGACCGAGGCATTGGCCCGCGCAATACCAACGACAACGACGACGACGACGGTAAGAAACCCGGCAACGGCAACGGCAAGAAGCCCAAGAATCGCGACAGGTGATCCGCTACCGCCAGCGACGCTCCAGACCCCTGAATCGTTCGCGGACCTGCTCGTCGGTCAGACCGTAATCGGCCAGCGAGTAAGTGTGCTTGGGGGCCCGCGGACCCTTCTGGGTCTCGGCGTGTATGGCGGTCATCGCCGCGCGGGCCGCGTCGGTGAAGTCGATTCCGAAGTGGCGATAGATGCTTTCGACCGCGGCAATCGGATCCTTGACGAACTCGAAGTAGTCGACGTCGCAGAACTGCGCCGGATCGTGCTTGGCTCGCTCGGCGTCGAACAGACGCAGACCGCGCGACCAGGTCTCCAGGGAATCCTGACCGATCACCCCGCCGGAGAAGGTGTTGGACCAGCCTTCGGTGGTGTGCTGAGCCAACGAACACATCGAGGCCATGATCGTCTCTGCCGGCCGATGGCACTGCACCACGAGGGCATCGGGATACACCGCGAAGATCGCGTCGAGCGCGAACAGGTGGCTGGGATTCTTCAGCACCCAGCGCTTCTCGCGGTCGTTCAGTCCGATCAGCTGCAGGTTCTTGCGGTGCCGTTGATAGGACTTGGTCCAGTCCTGTTCGGCGAGCCACTGCGAGTAGGTGGGCAGGTGCGCCAGTGTCTCGTAGGAAACCGAATGCAACGACTGGCGTAGCAGCTGCCAGCACTCCTCGACCTCGTCGGCGGTCATGTAGTGCAGTCCGGTGTAGTCAGGGTCTTCGGCGTGCGCCTTGCTGAACTGTGCATCCAGCTGCTGAAAAACCGGGTTCTGTGACCATGTTTCACGTGGTGGACGAGGCTGCGGGAACTCCGCAAGCCACAGCTCGAGCCCTTGATGTGCCGGATCTGCAGTGAGCAGACGGTGTATCGCGGTCGTCCCCGTGCGCGGCAGTCCGGTCACGAAGATCGGCCGTTCCACACTGACGTCGGTGTGCTGCGGATACTGTTTGAATGCCGCTTCGGATACCAGTCGCGCGACTAGTGCATTGCGCACAAAGAAACGGTGCATCTTGCTGCCGAGCTCAGTGAGATCGGCGTCGCGGCGGAACGACTCGAGTAGCACGCCGAGCGCTTCCCGGTAGTTGTCGTTGTCGACACCGAAGTCATCAAGTCCGCAGGCCTTCACAGCCGAAGCATGTAGATCCTCGACGGTGCCCACATCGGTGCGGGCAGTGCGCTCACCCATATCAGGCCTTGTACTCCCCGCAGTTCACGTCCAGAGCCTGGCCGGTGATACCGCTGGATAGATCGCTGGACATGAACAGGATGGCCGAAGCCACCTCGTCCTCGGTGGGCAACCGCTTGAGGTCGGACGATGCCGCGGTAGCCTGGTAGATCTCATCGACGGTCGTGCCGTACTTTCCGGCCTGGTGGTTGAAGTAGCTCTCCAGCGTCCCGCCCCAGATATAGCCCGGGAGAATCGAATTGACCCGGATACCCTGCTCCCCCAGCTCGGTGGCCAGTGACTGCGACATCGCCAGCAGCGCCGACTTGGCCATCTTGTACGCGCCGTACTTCGCTTGCGAATGCCGCACAACCATCGAGTTCACATTTACCACAGAGCCTTTCGATTCAGCGAGCGCCGGGGTGAAACCCTGAATCATCCGCAGCGCCCCGAACACCGTCAACTCTATTGCCTCACGCATGTGGTCAAAGGTGGTGTTGGCCAATGGCTTCATCGACGGTACGCGGAAGGCGTTGTTGATCAATACGTCGACCTTGCCATACGCCTTCAGCGACTCATCGACGAGTTGGCTCACCTGCTCTTCGTCGGTGATGTCGGTACCGATGGATACCGCGCGTCGACCGAGCTCGGTGACCTGCCTGGCCACCTCATCCAAACGCTCGACTGTTCGAGCCGCCAAAACGAGATCGGCTCCGCTCTGCGCGCAGCGGCGGGCGAGTGTGGTCCCCAATGCGGGTCCGACGCCACTGATGACGACGACCTTGCCTTCTAGCAGCCCTCCGGATTCAGCCATCTCTAGCCCACCATTCTTTCGCCAATTTGCTTCTGACGTAGGGCTATTCGCGTACGCCAGTCGTCATCGGAGATCTTATTCGACCCGTAGTACGGCAACGCCTCGGACACCTCGCTGATATCCACAAGGTTCACGGTCGGACCATCGGCCTCGGTCAGCGCCCGAGAAACCCGTTGCCAGCGGAACTGCAGGTAACCCTTGCGGTGCCCCAACGTCTCTACCCAATTGGTGACGCCCGGGTTCTGGTCGGACACCACGATGCGAATCTTGCCGTCCGGATCGACCTGAGCCTGAGTGCCGTTCAGTGAAGTCTGATGGTTGATGTAGTCCAGCGAGATGTACCACAGGCTGCCGAGCTGGAACCCGAGGTACGGGGCGTCACTGACCGGCAGCGTGATGATGAGCGCCTGGTTCTCGGTCAGGTCGAACTGTCCGGCCGAGGAGTACTGGGTCGCCAGACCACCCGGGGTCAAACGAGGCGAAACCATCGTGTTGGCCGGGCTGTCGGTATAGAACCACTGCGGGAACTGCAACCAGGTCTTCACTCGCTGCACCAGCTGCTTACCTGCCAGGGCATAACGCTTTTCGATCAGCTCCCTGGTGAGCGGGGGCGGAGCGGTGCCCACGGTGTCGGTCCGTGCGATCGCAAAGGTCCCGCGTCGGGCGGACCAGTCGTTGTATACCTCGCGGATCACCAGCTGCGCCGGACCCGTAGGTGTGAATCGCCACTCGAACGTACCGTCAGCGGCGATATCGAGCTTGCGATCGTCGAACGCCGTCTCGCTGTCGGGCACGTTGTCGTCGGTGTATTCGCCCCCCAACAATTGGAAGCTCACGTCGGTGGTGCTGCCGCGGGTGCCGGTGACCACATATTCCGCGCCCGGCAGCACCCGTGTTCCGAAGTACAGCGTGTCCGGATTGTCCAGTCCCATCTTGGTGAACGGACCGGTGCCGCTATGGAGGAACGGATGCTCGCGGTGGTAATCGAAAGCCAGGTGTGTGCACGCCGCGATACACCCCGCCAGGTACTGCAGCCCCTCGAGAAGGTCGGCCTCGGACTCGATGAATGCAGCGGTGGCGACGAGACTCTCAGCCTCGGCAATAGCGTCGACGAACGGCTGGGAGTACATCCGGAATTGCCGCCTCTCAACGGTCCATAATTGGACCGAACTGGTAGGATTTGACCAACACTAGAACACGTTCTAATTCGCGTCAACGTTGCCGGAAGGGCGATGCTGTGTGACAGACCGGGTATCTCCCCCGACGGCGCGTGTCGTCGCCGTCCTGGACTTCTTGGCCGAGCACCCGCATGAGCGGTTCGGCCTATCGGAGCTGGCCCGCAATCTCGGGCTCAGCAAGCCGACCTGCCTCGGCATTATCACCACACTGACCGAATCGCGTTACCTCGTCCGTGACACCCGAGACAAGACGTATCGACTTGGGCCGAAACTTATTTCCTTGGGTCACACAGCACAGGAGTCGATGCGGGTGAATCCGGCGGCTCGGGAGGAACTTCGTCAACTCTCGACGGCGTATCACGCCACCGCAGCCCTTTCCGCGGTGGTCGACGACCGCATCACTCTGCTCGAACTGGTCGGCCCGCCGGGGGCCGACCCCGGCGTCCGCGTTGGCCAGAGCTACCCGTTCGCACCGCCGGTCGGCCTGATGTTCGTACTGTGGGACGACGCGGCCTTGCGGGTCTGGCTGGCCAAAGAACCCACGATCCCGCTGCGCACCGACACCGCGCGGCTCAACCGGGTAATCGACGAGTGCCGCGCGGCGGGCTACCTCGTCGAGCGCCGCACCCCGAGCGGACAGCGGCTGTACGCGATGATGGCGGGCATGTCGAGCACGCTTCCCCCGGAACTGCGGGCGCTGCTCGGCGAGTTGATCTCCGACGTGGGCGAGCGGGTGTACCTGAGGGGCGAATCGACCGATGGTCGGCAGCGCCATGACATCAGCGTCATCTCCGCGCCGGTGTTCGACCACTACCGGCGCCAGGTGATGGTGGTGTCCCTACAGGTTGGTCGTGCGCTCACCGACGCCGAAATCGCCGAACGCGCAGCGAGTCTGGTGGTCACCGCCGACGCGCTGACCGCCCAGCTCGGCGGCGTGAAGCAGCAGTGCCAGTAGTCATCCCCACCACGCCTGAAGCTTTAATTGGTGCTGGCCAGGGCGAACGGCAGCACTGCGGGCGCTCCCGCGGCCCGCACCACACGCGCGGCCATGGTCAGTGTCCAGCCGGTATCGGTCAGGTCGTCCACCAGTAGCACAGGTCCGCCCGCGGCGCGTACCCGGTCGGCGTCGGGCGTCGACCAGGACCCGGTCAGAGCCGCCACGCGGTACGCGGAGTTCGCCGCGGTCACCGGCCGACGTTCCGGGTGGTATGCCAGGGCGCCGAGATCGGTGAGCCGACCTAGTTCGGCCAGCCGGCGGGCCAGAGACCCGATCAGCACCGGGCGGACGTCGGAGTCCAACGCCATCACCGCCGTTGGTCGCACCGCCCAGTCCCAGGACGCCAACACCTTCACCGCGGCATGAACAACATCATCGGAGACCTCGGCGTCCGGTTGGTCGAGCAACCCGCGCAGCCGGGCTCCCCATCCCAGATCGGTGAGCCGGCCGAGCACCCGCCCAGCAGCAGGGCCGTCGAGGATCTTCCCGCTCAGATCGACGCCCAGCTTGGCCAACCCCGACGGCCACTGCTTGCGCGGCGTGATCTCCACCCCCGGCCTCATCAGCCGCGCCCGGGTGTCCTCGGCCGCGACGGCGTCGACGTCACCACCGAACCGGGCACCGGTGCAGTTGTCACACCTACCGCACCGCTCGTCGACGCCGAGCTCCGGATCGTCGAGTTGGCCGCGCAGGAATGCCATCCGGCACCCGTCGGTGTCTTGATAATCGAGCATGGCCTGCTGCTCGCGCTTGCGGGCTGCGTCGAGGGTGCGGTACCGCGCCTCGTCGTACTCCCACTGCTCGCCGGTAGCTATCCAGCCACCCTTCACCCGCCGGACGGCGCCGTCGACATCGAGCACCTTCAGCACCATCTCCAGGCGGGACCGGCCAAGATCCACCAGTGGCTCCAGGGCGGGCGTCGATTGGGCGCGTTCTGGCTCGAGTGCGTCAATCACGTTGCGGACCATCGCTTCCGAAGGAAACGCTACCGACGCGAAGTAGCGCCACACGTCCTGATCTTCACGTCCGGGAAGCAGGATGACCTCGGCGCTGGCGCATGCCCGGCCAGCGCGACCGACCTGCTGGTAGTACGCGATCGGCGAGGACGGTGCACCCAGGTGTACGACGAAACCCAGGTCCGGCTTGTCGAATCCCATTCCCAGCGCCGAGGTTGCGATCAGCGCCTTCACCCGGTTGTCCAGCAGGTCGGCCTCCAGCTGTTCGCGTTCGGCAGCCTCGGTGGAACCGGTGTATGCCGCTACCTCCACGCCCCGCTCACGGAGCAGCGCCGCAATGTCGTGCGCCTGCGCAACGGTCAATGTGTACACAATGCCGGAACCTGGAAGTGAATCAATATGCGCGGCAAGCCAAGCTGCGCGCTGTGCCGGACTCCCGGCGTGCACCACCGACAGCCGCAGCGACGCCCGGTCCAATCCTCCACGGAGCACCAGGGTGTCCCGCCCGCCGACACCCAGTTGGGTAGCCACGTCGGCCACGACGCGGTCGTTGGCGGTGGCCGTGGTGGCCAAGACCGGGACGTCGGTGCCCAGTTCGGCGATCAAGGTGCGAATTCGCCGGTAGTCGGGCCGAAAGTCGTGACCCCAGTCCGAGACGCAATGCGCCTCGTCCACCACGACGAGACCGGCGTCACGGGCCAGTGCAGGCAATACCTGGTCGCGAAAGTCCGGATTGTTCAACCGTTCCGGACTGACCAGCAGTACGTCGAGCTCCCCCGCGTGCACCCGTTGGTGGATGTCGGCCCAGTCGGCCATGTTGCTGGAGTTGATGGTGGCGGCCTGCACACCGGCGCGTTCGGCGGCCTCGACCTGGTTGCGCATGAGCGCCAACAGTGGCGAGACGATGACCGTCGCACCGCGCCCCTCGCCGCGCAGAAGTTTGGCGGCGATGAAGTAGACGGCGGATTTGCCCCACCCAGTGCGCTGCACGACGAGCGCGCGACGCCGCCCGACGACCAGTGCTTCGATCGCCGTCCACTGGTCGTCACGCAGCAGCGCACCGGGTCCGGCCAGTTGCTCGAGGATCGCCTGGGCCTGATCACGGGTCGCCATGTCCCCATCCTGCCCGGCGGGTGTGACGACCCTTGCCGTGCCTGCGCCGAGACGCAGACACGGCAAGTGGTTCAGCCAAGACTTTTCAGTTGCGTACCGACAGACGTCAGTTCGTCGGCGCCTCGGCAGCCGCCGGGGTCTGTTCGCCCCCAGCGTCGTTCCACACAGCCTGGGCCACCGGCGTCGGCGTGATCTCGACGCCGCACGCGCTGTTCAAAGCGCTCACCGGCTGATGAATCGCTTCCAGGTCGCCCTCGACGTCAGGGTTGCTCGCGAAGAACGCACGATAAGCATCTTGGGCTTCGGGTTGGGCCTGTGAGGAGATGTCGGTCAACGCTTCGTTGGTCTCCGGGTGAGCCACCAGATAGGCCCCCTCGGAGGCGGTAGCGGTACTCACGGTGCCCGCCACGCTGCTTGCCGAGCAGTCCAGGGAGGGCGCGGGTTGCGCATTGGCCACCGGCGCGATGATGGCTGCCGACCCGAAAGCGAGTGCGCCGCCGGCAAACATGCCAGAAAGGGTACGACGCACGGTCGAAACGGACGCGTTCATAAAACATCACTCCTTTGGGTTTGCGATTGTTGGTCGCAGCGACCTTTCTAGCCAATCGTCACCAAGCCCAAACACGCCAGCCGCCCCGGCCGAAAGCGTTGTGGCGCTTCGGTCCAGATCAGACAAACCTTTGACGGCCCCGTAAAACTTCTATGCCGGGAGGTCTGTTTCGCGTTTGATTTCTAGTGCGATGTCGATGAGTTGGTCTTCTTGGCCGCCGATGAGTTTGCGTTGTCCGGCGCGGTGGAGTAGTTGGTGGGCGGGTACTCCGTAGCGTTCGGATTGGCGGATGGCGTGTTTGAGGAAGCTGGAGTAGACCCCGGAGTAGCCCATGATCAATGCGTTGCGGTCCAGTAGGCATTCGGCGGGCATTGCCGGTGCGACGACTTCCTCGGCGGCGTCGGCGATGTCGAAGAAGTCGATGCCGGTTTTGACGCCGATTTTGTCGAATACCCCGATCAGCGCTTCGACTGGAGCGTTGCCCGCGCCGGCGCCGAAGCGGCGGCAGGAGCCGTCGATTTGTTTGGCGCCGGCGCGTACGGCTTCGATGGAGTTGGCGACACCGAGCCCGAGGTTCTCGTGGCCGTGGAAGCCTACTTGGGCGTCGTCACCGAGTTCAGCGACCAGCGCTGAGACCCGGTCGGCGACCCCTTCGAGTACCAGCGCTCCGGCGGAGTCGACGACGTAGACGCATTGGCAGCCGGCATCGGCCATGATCCGGGCTTGGGCGGCCAGTTTCTCCGGGGGGATGGTGTGGCTCATCATCAGGAACCCGACGGTCTCCA
>JAGQTR010000211.1 GCA_020438915.1 Mycobacterium sp. | reverse complement strand
ACGAAAGCCAAACTGGCGGTGTTGAAGTCGCTGGACCCCACATCTGCCGGAGCGACACTCGTTGACGCCTGGCACCAACTCACCGGCTTCTGCCACCAGCACGCCTACCAACTATCGCCGACCGTCCCGGAAGTGCGCGAACAGTGCCGCGCGGTGAAGCAGGATTGCCTCGGGGAAACGCCTGCGCCGTTGCAATGAGCCACCGTCGACTCGGGTCAGAGGCGTCACAGATACCCCGTTGCATGGTGTGCCTGATAGGCCCGCAATGGAGGGCATGGCCATGAAGACGGAGCGGTTCGCGGTGCGCCTGACTGCTGAGCAGGACGCGCTGATCCGTCGCGCCGCCGCAATAGAGGGGACCGATTTAACCAACTTTACGGTGACCGCGCGGGCACGTGCACTGGCCAGCCACGTCGAGGGCGCGTTCTGCGCGCACTTCGATGTCGAGCCCTCCCCAACGGACCCGCTGCACCTGCTGCTGTCGATCAAGGCGTCCGCACCCTGCTCGAACCGCAGAGGTAACCGGTTGATGCCCGAGGGCCACGCTCGCCCCTGCGGCGACGCCTCCCGCTGTCGGTCAGGCCCGGTAACATGCGAAACACCCCGCTGACCAGGGAGATCGGGTCCGGATTCGGGCGGTGACGTCAGAAGAGGCAGGCCGAGATGGCGAAGGAGAGCAACGGCTCATCAGATGGGTGCGCCACCGTGCTCGGCGGTGCCATCATCGGCGTCGTGGTGCTGATTGCCGCGATCCCCAAAGAGGCCTGGATCGTCATCGGCATCGTCGTCGGGGCCGCGGTGGTGCTCGGTGCCGTGACCGCCGCAATCGCCGCCATCAACAAAGTCCAAGACGCAGCCGAAGAACAAGCGCGGGAGGACCGGGAAGCGGAAGCGGCTGCTGCCAAACAACGGCGGGAAGAAAAAGCCCGCCAGCAAAAGCGACGGCGCATCGAGGCGCTCGGGGCGAAGAATGCCGCTCGGGTGGATTCCGCGCAAGCCGCGGTGAACAAGGTAGCCGCTTCGGAAGCCGCTCGTTCCGGGTGGCTTGGTGACGTCGACTTCACCGCCGACATCCGCGGAATCACCGACAGTTTCCGAAAAGCTCGTAGCCTGCGCAAAGTTGCCGACCAGTTGTCCGCGCTGGACAAACCCAGTACCGACGACCGAAAAATTCTTGGAGAGGCCAAGGCGACCGCCACCAAGCTGGAGGGCACAGCCATTGAGCGCGTGGAGCTGATCGAGAAGTGTGCCACCGAGGCGGGCCGCATCGACGAATCCCTGCGCCGCGAACGCGAAGATGCCCGCACTGCCGAACAGCGCGCGGAACTGCACGCCAAGCTGAGCGCCATGCTCTATGGGATCGAGGCGGCTCCACCCACGTCGTCGACGGACTCCGCAGCAGACGCGGTGATGGCGCGGGTCTGGGCCTTCCGCGAGATCAAGAATCAGATTCAACGCGCCCGCGACGACGGGTAGCGATGGGGCGCGCGGTCCCCACCACCAGCGCGGCGCCGGCCAGCAGTTGCCACCCAATGATCGGGTACACTGCTCCGCGCTCCCAGACGCCATCGCCGAAGAACGCTTGAGCGCCCAGTGCGCTGCTGTATAGCAGAAGAGCACCGGAGAACAGTCCGGTGACTCCGAGCCCCACACCGGGACCGCCAACGACACGGAATCTGCTGCGACACAACAACAGTCCGCCGGTGATAACCGCCAGATTGCCGCAGAGGATCGCGGCGGTAGCGCCGCTGAAATGTACGGCGGCGGCAATGTCATTGCCTCCGCTGGGGAAGACTCCGACCATCGCCGATCCGGCACCGTAAATCAGAGCCAAAACGAGAAACGCGACGGCACCGGGTGCGGTGCGCATCGTGGCGACGACCAGGACACCGGCAAGGGCGAAAGCGACGCCCTGGGCGATGAAGGCGAGGTTCATCCACGCAGCCATGGGCGACTCCACCGGTCTGCCCAGGTCGCTGATGTAGTCCCTGGAATAGCTGTAGCCGGGCAATTGCGTGGCCGCGAACGCCTCGGCCACCAGATACCAGACACCGGCGACAATCCACAGCGCTGCGGCCATCCGCAGCACCGCCGATACCGTGGTGGTCCGCACCGGCCCAGGGTTTCACGGGCGGCCAGTCGTCAAACACCGTGTGCTCGTCGCATGCCGGTGCCCGATAATCTGGCCGAGTGAGTCAACAGGTTCCCGGCGGGGTAGTGCACAGCCTGCCCGCCGATCTGCGCGCGGCACTGATCGGCAACGCCACGGCGCTGGCTGCGTGGAGGGACATCACGCCGCTGGCCCGAAACGAGTTCATCTGCTGGGTCGAGGACGCCAA
>JAGQTR010000210.1 GCA_020438915.1 Mycobacterium sp. | reverse complement strand
GGACTGACCAGCGAACACGTCCAGAATTGCCGTGCGGTCTGCGCGGATCCATGGTGGACTATCCGACGGAGGATGTATGGCGCAGCGAAAGAACAGTCGCGGCCACCGGCACCGCCGGCCCGCGGCAGGCTCACCAGGTTCGACGCCGAGTACCGCGTCGCGCGCGCTGCACAGCGTCGTCCAAGGTGGCCACGCTGCCCTCGCGCCGCAGGAACCCTCAATCTGGGGCCGCAGGCGGGTGCTGCTGCTCAATTCGACCTACGAGCCCCTTACGGCGTTGCCGGTCCGCCGTGCGGTGATCATGCTGATGTGCGGCAAGGCCGACGTGGTGCACGACGATCCAGTGGGTCCGGTGGTTCACTCTGCGAGCCTGACCATCGTCGTCCCGTCGGTCATCCGGCTGCGGACTTTCGTTCGGGTTCCCTACCGTGCGCGGATCCCGATGACGAGGGCAGCGCTGATGCACCGCGACAGGTTCCGGTGCGCCTACTGCGGGTCCAGGGCCGACACCGTCGACCACGTCATTCCACGCAGCCGCGGCGGCGCGCACTCGTGGGAGAACTGCGTCGCCGCCTGCTCGGCGTGTAACCATCGCAAGGCCGACCGGTTGCTGACCGAGCTGGGATGGACGCTGCGCACGACGCCGCTGCCGCCGAAGGGGCAGCATTGGCGGCTGCTCTCCAGCGTCAAGGAACTCGACCCGGCCTGGGCCAGATATTTGGGTGAGGGCGCGGCCTGACCGGTTGGTGGGTTACGGTTTGACAGTGAACTCGACTGCATTGACCCACGCCAGTTTCGTGCTGGTGCCGCTGGCGCTGACGCTATTTCTCTCCTTGTTCATCTTCACCAAGAAGGGTCCGCACCCGGCAACGTACAACTTGTCGGAAAAGTGGACGCACGACCCGATTCTGTGGGCGTCCCCGGAGCCTGCCGATCATGGTCACGGCCACGGTTCGCACCTGACGGTGGGAGGTGGCGCAAGTGGCAAGTGGTGATGTCTCAACCGTCGGGTCGAGCAGGCTGGCTGAGCAGCCCCTCGGCTTCGTAGTCACTTCCAGCGGCCGCGTCTCCGGCGTCACCGAGCCGGGCGAGCTGTCGGTGCACTACCCGTTCCCGAACCTGGACCTGGTGGTTCTGGACAATGCGCTGAAGTACGGTTCGCGCAACGCGCATGCGCGCTTTGCGGTCTATATCGGCGACCTCGGCACCGATACTGCCGCCACCGCGCGGGAGCTCCTGTCGAGGGTCCCAACTCCAGACAATGCGGTGCTGCTGGCCGTGTCGCCGAACCAGAAGGCCATCGAGGTGGTCTACGGGTCGGCGGTCAGTGGGCGCGGTATTGAGGAGTCCGCCCCGCTCGGGGTGTCGGCCGCAGCCGCTTCCTTCAAAGAGGGCAACCTGATCGACGGGTTGGTCAGCGGCATTCGGGTGCTCGCGGCGGGCGTCTCACCCCGCTGAGACGCCGCGCCCAGCCCGCGCGAGATATCAATCCGGGTCGTGATCGGCGCGCGATCGCGGCCATGGCTTCACTCTGTTGGCTTCGCTGTGTCGAACTGCCGGGCCCGCAGTGCACGCTCGACGCCGGCGCGTCCCTCCAGAACCAGCCTGCGCAGGGCCGGCGGCAGCTCGGGATCGGAGAGAAACGCCTCGGCAGCGTCCAGTGCGCTCTGGCTGATATCCCAGGACGGATACAGCCCGACGACCACCGTCTGGGCGACCTCGCTGGAACGTCGTTGCCACACCCCGGAAATCGACTCGAAGTACCGATTCCGGAACGGTGCGAGCAATTCGGCCTGACCGGGGCGGACGAATCCGCCGATGATCGACCGTGCGGTGATGTTGGCCAGCGTGTCGTCCTCGACGACCTGCTGCCACGCCGCCTCTTTGACCGGGGCCTGCGGTCGGGCAGCTGCGGCTGCGGCGGCCGCCCGCCGACCTGCGGCAGTGGGGTCGTTCTCGGCCTCGGCGTCGATGAACGGGGTTTCCAGCCCCTCGGCGTCGATGTGTCCGCTGGCTGCGAGTGCGGTCACGATGCGCCACCGCAGATCGGTGTCGATCTGAAGACCGGCCATGTCCACCGTGGCAGGTTCGTTATCCAGCAGTGTCGACAGCACCGCGACATGGTTGGGCGCCAGCACCGATGTGCACAGCGCATTGACGAACGCCAGCTGATGGTCTGAGCCCGGGGCGGCCCCGCGTGCCAGGTCCAGCAGCGCGTCTCCGAAGGTCGGCCAGCCCTTCTCGGTTGCCCAGCTGGGGTCGGCGTAGGAGCCCAGGGCGGTCTGTGCCTGCAGGAGCAGGCGCTGGGCCACGCCAACCTCAGACTCGGCACGCAGACCGCTGATGACCAGCGCGACGAAGTCGCGGGCACGCAATTCCGCGTCCCGCGTCATCTCCCACGCCGCGGACCACGCAAGCGTGCGGGGGAGCGGTTCGGCGATGTCGGCGATGCGGGTCAGTACGGTCTGCAACGACTCGGGATCCAGTCGCAGTGAGCAGTAAGTCAGGTCGTCATCGTTGACGAGAATCAGTTTTCCGCGCGAAACGCCATGCAGCGCAGGAACATTTGTCGTCGATCCGTCGACATCCAGCTCTTCGCGGTGAATCCGCACCAATTTGCCGGAGGCATCCTCGTCGTAGATACCGACCGCCAGTCGATGCACGCGGGTTTCGCCCGCGCCCGGCTTGGCGCCGCCCTGATGGATCGCGAACCGGGTGAACCTGCCGTGGGCGTCCACATCGAACTCCGGTCGTAGCGTGTTCAGGCCGGTGGTCCGGAGCCATTGACGACCCCATCCTGACAGGTCGCGACCCGACGACTTCTCCAGCGCGCCCAGCAGATCGCCGAACGTCGCATTGTCGAAGGCGTGGTCGCGGAAGTAGTCCCGGAGCCCGGCCAGGAATGCGTCCAGGCCGACATAGGCCACCAGCTGCTTGAGCACGCTGGCGCCCTTGGCGTAGGTGATGCCGTCGAAATTCACCTCGACGGCGTGCAGATCGGGAATGTCGGCAGCCACCGGATGGGTCGACGGCAACTGGTCCTGCCGGTACGCCCACGACTTCTCGACGTTGGCGAACGTCGTCCACGCCTGGGTGTACTCGGTGGCCTCGGCCTGGCACAGCACCGAGGCGAACGTCGCGAAGGACTCGTTGAGCCACAAGTCGTCCCACCACCGCATGGTGACCAG
>JAGQTR010000209.1 GCA_020438915.1 Mycobacterium sp. | reverse complement strand
TGAGCCAGCACGAGGGTCGTGCCGGCTTGCGGATCGAAATCCTGAGGGTCGCCGCAGGCGCTGAAATCGGGGGTGCAGGTCAGCACCTTGATCCAGCCCTGAACGAGGTCGGCGATGAACACCTTGTCCTGATATGCCGAACCCAACGTCTCACCGTCGTAGACGAGCACCGACGTGATCGCCGCGCCGCTACCGCGGGGATAGGTGTATATCGGATTGATCGATGAGCAACTGGCACAGACACCTTCGGCGTTCGGCCACCCGTAGTTCCCGCCGGCCGTCACCAGGTTGACTTCCTCGAAGGAGGCCGCTCCGACGTCGGCCACCAGCAGTTGACCCGTCGGCGCGAACGCCAATCGGAACGGATTGCGCAGGCCATAGGCGTAGATCTGCGGTAGCGCCCCGGAGCCCAGCCCCGGGTTGTCCGACGGTGTGCTTCCGTCGGGATTGATCCGCATGATCTTGCCGTGCAGGTTCGTCAGATCCTGTGAGTTCGGTCCTGAGCCGTTGTCACCCAACCCCCAGTAGAGCTTGCCGTCCGGTCCGAACCCGAGGGCTCCGCCCTGGTGGTTGAACGCCGACGACTCGGTCGACTGCAGCAGCACCAACTCCGAACCGGCGGCATCGCCGACAACGGTCAACCGCGACAACCGATTTCGCAGCGCCGAGGTGGTGTAGGCCACATACAGATAGCCGTTGTCGACGAAATCGGGATCTACCGCCAGGCCGCTGACCCCCCGCTCACCGAGGGTGTTGACCGACAGCGTGATGAGCGGCTCACCCACGGTGTCGTTCTCGACAACCCTGATCGCACCGCCCTTTTCGGCAACGACAACCCGGCCGTCGGGCAAGAAGCGGAAGTCCACCGGCGAGTTGAGGCCTGAGGCGACGACAGCGCGTTCGAAGCCGATGAAGACAGTCTCGGTCGACCGGTGCCCGCTGGTTCCGAACAGCCCGAAGGTGAGCAGATTGAGCAGGCCGGCGAAGCCGTGAATGTGAAACCCGCTGCGCGCGTCGCTGACGGTGACGTCGAACCTGTCCTGTCCGGTGTAGCCTGCGCCCGGCGTGTAGACGAAGCTGCCGTCGGGATTGATCGCGACAGTGCCGTTGGCGGGATTGGTCGCGGTGTAGGTCAACCGTGTCGAGTCGGGGTCGTTGGGGTTCAGGTTGCCCTCGATGCGACCGTCGACGACGGTGTTCTCGGCCGGGTTGTGGGCCAGGGTCGGTGTCTGGTTGTCGAAGAAGGTCTCGAACGGCCCGGCCGAGGTGGCTGTGGCCGCCGCCGGAGTCGTCTCAACGACCGCCAGGGGGCTCTCCGCTGTGGCCGCCGCCGGCGCGGCGCTGGTTCGTCGGGTTTGCGGTGTGGCGTCCGAACCCGCCGTCGGCTCGACGACGTCCCGCTGTTCCGTATCCACCGATTCGGCCTCGTCGGTCGCAGCGTCGGTTGCAGCGTCGGCCTGCGACAGGGCCTCGTCGCTCACCTCGTCGTCGCGCCCGTCAGCCGACTCGGCGTCGGAATCGGCCTCAGCTTCGGCTTCGGCGTCGGCGAAATCAGTTTCGGTGTCCGACTCCGATTCGGAACCTGACTGGGGTTCGTGCGTGGATTCAGAAGACTCTGACGCGACCGAGCCGCGCTCCGCGCCGGATTGTTGCGATGACGCCGGCGAGCTCGCCGACGTCGACTCCGAGGCCCCACCCGAGGCGTCACCGGTGTCCGCACCCGCCACGCCGCCGCCGGTGAGCACCGCGGCACCGATTCCGAGAGCGAAGGCCAGCCCGCCCACCCGTCCGATATACCGGGCATAGCTGCTCGGCCGGTCCGTCCTGGTGATGGTTGTCAGTTTCTCCATGTCGCCTCCTGGGAAGCTGGACGCCGCGAACAGCGGCTTCGTCGCTGCTCGCCGATCGACGTTAGCTGGCGCAACTGTATTCCCAACGCTTGATGATCACAGGCCTTTGCCTGAAACGTCAGAATTCCGTCCTGACTCGCCGGGTTGGCAGCCCGTCAGTGCCGCGGAAGCAGTGTTTCGACTCCCGTCTGGCAACTCATGGACGGGTGTGGGCCGCCACGGACTCGGCCGCGCATAGGGTTAGGACGTTGCGTGATGGGCGCGAGCGAGAGGATGCTGATGGCGGAGGCGGGCAAGCCCAACATTTTGATCCTGTGGGGCGATGATATCGGCTGGTACAACATCAGCCACAACAACCGGGGCGCGATGGGGTATCGGACTCCGAACATCGACCGCATCGCCGGCGAGGGCATCGAGTTCACCGACTTCTACGCCCAGCAGAGTTGTACCGCGGGCCGAGCAGCGTTCATCACCGGACAGAACCCGCTGCGAACGGGCCTGACCAAGGTTGGTATCCCCGGCGCCGACCTCGGTTTGCAAGCCGAGGACCCGACGATCGCCGAACTACTCAAGCCGCACGGCTACGTCACCGGCCAATTCGGTAAGAA
>JAGQTR010000208.1 GCA_020438915.1 Mycobacterium sp. | reverse complement strand
GCCGCGCGCAAGCGCATGGGCCGCGCCCTGGCCGCCCGACGGTCTGGCCACCATTCTCGCGGGCAGCGGCGGCGGCTCGGCGACCACCACCTACGCCGAGAACATCGGGGTGATGGCGGCCACCCGCGTCTACTCCACAGCCGCATACTGGGTCGCCGCCGCGGTCGCGATCGCATTGTCGTTGTGCCCGAAGGTGGGTGCGGTGATCTCGGCGGTCCCCGCGGGCGTGCTCGGCGGTGCGACCATCGTGCTCTACGGCCTGGTCGGCATCCTCGGCGTGCGGATCTGGCTGACCAATCACGTGGACTTCTCCAGACCCGTCAATCAGATGACCGCCGCGATTCCACTGATCATCGGCATCGCCGACTTCACCTGGCGGGCGGGCAGTCTGACGTTCACCGGCATCGCGCTCGGGTCGCTCGCCGCACTGGTCATCTACCACGGTATGCGGCTGTTGGGCGCGTCGGACGGGATCACTAAGGGCTCCGCCGGTTCCGCTGGTCCCGCGGCGGCACGCCGTTGACACCCTCTATCGACTGGGCGTAGTTGCCCACTGCGAAGGCGACGGTCGCTGCCATGACCTCCAGTGCGTCGCGGTCCACGTTGTCGATCGTGTCCCGGGCTGTGTGGTAGTTCGGATCGAACGGTGCCCCGGCTTTTCCACCCCAAAGCCTTGCCTGCACCTCGGTTTTGCGTTGCGACGATCCGGTGGTGAGCCCACCGATCGGGATGCCCGCGGCCAGGAAGGGCGCGTAGTCGGTGTTTCTTCCCAGCGGCAAGTCCGCAGGCCGCACGCCTGCGAGGTTGAGGCGGCCGGCAAGCGTGCGCTCGATACCGGCAGAACCCTCCGGTACGGCAACGCGCTCGGGACCGGCTTGCGCGGACTGGTCACCATCGTCGGTGAAGTAGCCCGCGTTCGGTGAGGCGATCATGTCGACGTTCAAGTACAGCGCAATATCGTCGAGTTGTTCCTTGGTCAGTGACCGAACGTAGTTCGAGGAACCGTCTGCCGAGATCTCTTCGGCCCCCCAGAACGCGAACCGCACAGCGTTGCCGGTCTGAGGTTGCGAGCCGAGTTGCAGCGCGGTCTCCAGCACCGCCCCAACCCCGGAGGCGTTGTCGTTGATGCCCGGTCCCGAGCGCACGCTGTCGAGGTGTGCCCCGATGACGACGACGTTACCGGTATCGCCGGACTTGGTCTGAGCAACTACATTTCGCGACGTCGTCAGCACGGGTTCGTTGTCGAGCACCAGTGTGACCGGGGCATTGGTGCGACGCAGCGCGGCATCAGCGGTCGGATCGATGACACCCACCGGGATCGTCAGCTGCTTGTAGTAACCGGGCGTGAACAAACCCGGCGGTGCTCCGACCGGATTGGTCGGGCTGGCGCTGCTGACCACGAGCATCCCGACCGCACCTTCGCTGAGCGCGGTGCGTTGTTTGTCGACGATCGAGCAGCCACGATCATCGACCACCGTGATTGCCCCCTTGACCGAGACGCCTTGGTAATCGGACACCGAGCACCCGGCTGGCCTGGGCGGCCTGAAACTCAACGCCCGTAAGCCGGCCGTCGGCGTGGTGAGTAGCAACGATGCCTGCTCGACCCGATGGTCGCGGCCGGCGACGGTGAGCACCGGCTTTCCTCCGCGGGACCCGGAGAGCCGCTGAAACTCCGGGGTTTGAACATCGAATCCCTTCTCGCGCAGCTGTTCAACCACGTAGTCGACGCTGGCCTGGTAACCGGATGAGCCGTCGGCGCGGTTGCCGTCGTTGGCGTCGGCGATCTGTTGCAGCTCAAGCAGGTGGCTGTACACGCCATCGAGGGTCACCCTGCCGGCCAGCTCCGGCCCGAGTTCCGGCGCGGATTGCGGTGCACTCGACGAGCAAGCCGCTACGGCCGTGGTCGCGAGAACCGCAACTGCGGTGAGCCACCGGGTTCTCATGACTCGGTCAGCTGATGGCGGGTGCGGTCCTCGCGAACCGGTATCCCGTTGCGGCCGCGCTGGTTCTGCGAATACAGGCCCACCGAGTAGGCCACACCGCCGCCATGGATCTCTAGTGCCGTCCGGTCGATGTGGTCGAGGGTGTCGGTCTCCTTGTGGTAGTTGGGGTCGAACGGTTCGTCGGCCGTACCGCCCCACAACTCGGCCTGATGTGCCGACTTCTTCTCTTCGGCACCGGAGAACAGGCCGCCGGCCGGAACCCCCGATTTCGTGAAAGGGTCATAGTCCGATCTGCCGTCGAACGACGTGTCCTGGGCTGGCTTGCCCGCACCGTCGAGGTAGGCCACCAGGGTGCGCTCGATTCCCGCCGATCCCTCGGGCACCCGGGGGATCCCCTCCTGCGCACCGGGTTTGGTCGACTGGTCGCCATCGTAGGTGAAATAGCCCGGGTTCGGTGAGCCGAGCATGTCGAAATTCAGGTACAACGCGATGTCCTTGAGGGCGTCGACGTCCAGAGATTCGACGTAGTTTCCCGAGCCGAGCAGACCGAACTCCTCGGCCCCCCAGAACCCGAACCTGACTGCGTTGCGTACCGGCGGTGAACTTCCCAGCTGCAGTGCGGTTTCAAGCACCGCCGCCACCCCCGACCCGTTGTCGTTGATGCCGGGCCCTTCGGCGACGCTGTCCAGATGCGCGCCCACCATGACGATGTCGGTGGTGGAGCCGGTCGCGGTCTGGGCGATGACATTGCGGGTCTTTTCAACGCGGACACCGGCATTGAGCTTGATCGTCACCAGGGATTCGGGCTGTGCGCGCAACTGCGCACCTGCCTCCTTGGTGATGCTGATGACCGGGATCCGCACCTTGGTGTCTTGTCCCAGGGTGCCGCCCATCTCGTCACCGTCCTCGTTGTTGGCGACGATCAGCGCGACCGCGCCGCGTTCGGCGGCGACGGCCTGCTTTGCGCCGAACGGACAGGAACCGCGATCGACCATGACCACCGCACCTTCGACCGGTAGGCCGTCATAGTCACTGGCGGTGCAGCCTGGTGTGTCCTCCGCCGGGGCCGGCACCAACGGTCCGGCCACGACGTCAGAACCTTCAGGCCCCCGGGACTCGGTCCCGATCGTGTACTCCAGCGGTCTGGCGGTCACGGTGTTGCCGGCGACGGTCAAGGAAGGTTCATCCGCCCAGGGCAGGCGGACCTCGAACTCCGGGGTTTCGACGTCGAAACCCCTACCCCGCAGCGCGTTGACGACGTAGTCCACGCTTGCGTCGTACCCCGGTGTGCCGAGCGCGCGGTTACCGCCATGAGCGTCGGCGATCTCCTGCAACTTGCCCAGGTGGGCCATCGTCGCGTCGACGGTAACCTGTCGCCGGAGCATCTCGGCGAACTCGGCGGCAGCGGCCGGTTTGGCATCCGGTTGCGGTGCGGGGCGGGCCACCAGACTGCAACCACTCAACCCCGGTGCGGCGACCACCAGCACCGCTGCCACCGTCGCGATGGCCGAGGTGAGCGGCGTCGCACGTCGTGTCCGTGTCACGCCACTACGTTAGCGCGAGTCCAGATAGTCCAGGACCGCGTGAGCGGCTACCCGCGGTTGTTCGATCTGCAGGAAGTGTCCGGCAGAGGCAATGGTCAGCGCCTGACTGCCCGCTGGCAGCACCGTGGCGATCCGGTCGGCGTACCCGGGCACCATTGCGCCGTCCTGTGCCCCCTGCAGATGCAGGATCGGCACCAGGGGCAACTCGAAGCGCCACCGATTCAGCTCGGCGTACCGCGGCGCCGGGCGCGTCGAACGGACCAGCGCTCGGTAGTAGGCCACCGCGGCCCGCCGATGGGCGGAGCTCGGAAGTGCTGCCAGGGCATCCGCCAGCTCGGGGCCGGTCGGATGACCGGGCGGCCCCCAGTCGCTCCACAACCGCGGGATGATTCTGGGCAGCAACCGCTCGGGCAGCGCCGGCAACTGAAAGAACAGGATGTACCAGCTGTTGCGCAGTTGCCGCGGCAGCATCCGAAGCTGACCGGCGATGGTGCCGCGGGTCGCATTGATCGCCGCCACCGGGGGCACCGCCATCGAAATGTGCTCGGCGAACGGCGAGTCCGGATACGCCGCGATCGCGATGCTGGTGAAGGCGCCCCAGTCGTGCCCGATCAGCACCGCGTCGTGCGCTGACCCGAGTTCCCGGTGAACAGCGAGCGCGTCGTACATCAGTGCGCCGATGTGATAGTCGCCATCGGCGGCAGGACCGGTGGGTGCGTATCCCCGCGAGAAGGGCGCGACGACTCGCAGGCCTCGCTCGGCCAGGATCGGCGCCATGTTGCGCCATCCCCATGCGCTGTCGGGGAAACCGTGCAGGCACAGCACGAGCCGGCCGTCGGGCGGACCCCAGGCCAGCGCCGTGACGTCCAGGTGCGGCAGTTTCAGCACCAGCGTTTGCGGATTGCTAGGCGTCACGGCGATTCACCACCACGAGAGCCACGGCGAACACCGCGCCCACGATAGCGGCGAAGTAGCCGAGTGACCCCGGCAGGCCCCACGGCACGGTGTAGGTCGGGAACAGCCACTGCACCTCGAGAAACCTGAAGGCGTTGGCGAAAGGGAGGTACGGCCCGATCTGCATGCCCCTGCCCGGAAGATTTCCCAGTAGCGGTTCGACCAGCAGGGGCCACAGCAGCAGCACGCTGACCGCACCGGCGGTGTGCCGCAGCAGCGCCGCGACGCCGACACCGAGCACCGCCGCCAGCGCCGCGTAGAGCGCGACCGCCGCGGCAGTACGCCACCCGTCGGCGGTGACCTCGACCCGCGCCACCGCGATCGAGCCGGCGACCATGACCGCCGCGACCACGCTGGAGAACATCGCCGCGACAACGGCTTTGGCTGTGATCACCCGGATCCGGTGGGGACTCGTCAGGAACGTCGTGCAGATCATCCGGGTGCGGTACTCACCGGTCACTGTTATCGCCGCGACGACCATCAGGATCGGTACCCCGAACACGGCGACGCCCAGCGCCGCCTCCGGCGCCGTGAGCCGTTGGTAGTCGTATGCAGTAGCAGCCTGCAGGGCAGCTATGCCGAAACTCAGCACCATCGCCGCGCCGGCCGACCACAGCGGGGAACGAACCGTTGTCAGCTTGATCCGTTCGGCGTTCATCACGGCGACCGCCGATCTCAGCGCGGTCACCGGCGCCTCGCCCGACCCGCCCGATACTGAGTGGCGTCCTCGGTCGAGGATAGATAGGCCTGCTCCAGCGAGACCGCTTCGGAGCTCAACTCGTGCAGAACGATCGAATGCCGGGCGGCCAGCTCCCCGACGGCGTCGGTCGTGGTTCCAAACACCGCCAGCGCGTCGGGCTCGTCGCGCACCGTCAGTCCGGAGGCGGTGAGTACGTCGCGCAGCATTGTCAGCTTCGGGCTGCGCACCCGGACGGTCGCATCGCCGGAGCGGCCGACGAATTCGCTGACTGTCGTGGCCGCGATCAGCTTGCCCTTTCCGATGACGACCAGGCGCTCTGCGGTGTTCGCCATCTCGGAAAGCAGGTGACTGGACACCAGGACGGTGCGCCCTTGACTTGCCAGCGTGCACATCAGATTCCGGACCCAGGCGATGCCCTCCGGATCCAGGCCGTTGACCGGTTCGTCGAACAGCAGCACCGGCGGGTCACCCAGCAGTGCCGCCGCGATGCCCAGCCGCTGGCTCATGCCCAGCGACAGCGTCCCTGCCCGCGAGCCCGCCACCGCGGTCAGCCCCACCATCGCCAGGACCTCGTCGGGGCGCTTGGGCCCGATGCCGTTGGTGGCGGCGATCCAGCGCAGGTGGTTACGCACGGTGCGGTTCGGGTGTATCTGCCTGGCATCCAGCAGCGCGCCGACCGTGCGCAGCGGATTCCTGAGCTGTCGATAGCTCTTCCCGTCGATGGTGGCGGTGCCCGACGTGGGATGAGCGAGGCCGAGGATGATCCGCATGGTCGTGGTCTTGCCCGCGCCGTTGGGCCCGAGGAATCCG
>JAGQTR010000207.1 GCA_020438915.1 Mycobacterium sp. | reverse complement strand
CCACGTTGCTCGGTCTCCAGAGTGGCCGTGTCGGAACCGGATTCGGAGAGCGCTCGCTGATACAGCTCGGCTAGTCGGGTGTCGAGCGCGCGCAGCTCGGGGTCGGCGCAGACCGCCTTCTCGCCTTCGCCGTCGGCCTGCGTGCAGTCGATGGCCCCGGGCGTGGCCGGTGCCGCCTCGGGCTTGGACACCGACGCCGACGCCGACGCCGACGCCGACACCGAAGTCGACGCGGAGGTCGAGCCCCCGTCAGGTGGTGGGGTGGCGCACCCGACAGACACCGCGGCCACCGCCAAGATGATTGCCAAGCCCCTCACTTCTACGCTCCTCTCAGCCCGAACCCGCAGCGCAGCCAGAGCACCGTAGCCCAGTTCACTGAACGAGCAAACCACACTCACTGACGCCTGCCTGGCTCAGCTTGCCAGAGAGCACGCCGGTGGTTTGGCGACGCTCGACAGCGGTCTCGCGCATCTGCACGAGGACATAGCCGCACGCATCCGGCAGACTGAGACCGCTGTACCGAAACGGTATTCACGGGGGTAGCTCCGTTGAAACCGCTACCGTGGCAGCACGCTCAGCGATCCGAGCGGCCGGCCCGCCACGATCGCCAGCCCCGATGCGCGGCGAATGCCCCGACCACAGCGGTCACGCACCACACCGCGATCGCGCTGTACGCCAACGGCGCCGAGAACTCACCGATCGAGGCGCCCAGCGCCGTGTAGACGAATGCCCGCGGCACCGATCCGATGAACGCACCGACGACCATCTGCCACAGCGGAACCCCGAAAGCGCCAAATGCATACGAGGCCAGCGCATCAGAGATCCCCGGCACGAAGCGCTGACCCACGACGGCCCACAGCCCACCCCGCGCGATCAGCCCGTCGATACGCTCCGAACGCTGCGGACCGAGCAGCCCGCGGGCGCTTTCGCGACCGGCGCGACGCCCCGCCACGCTAGCGATGACCGCCGTGCCGACCGTCGCGCCCAAGGTCACGAACGTCCCCAGTAGCGGGCCAAACAGAAACCCGCTCCCGGCGGCGAGAATCGGGCCGGGCACCAGCACAGCGCCCAGCGTCGCCGACACCACCACGTAGGTCAGCGGTGCCAGCGGGCCCGTGGCCGCCACCAGCCCGCGGATGTACTCGACGTCGATGACTTGCCGCACGGCCACCAGATAGAACAGCGCGGCCAGCGACCCCGCGATCAGCGCCAACCGTATGACGTGTCGCCGCGGGGACGTTTCGACGGTACCTTCACTGCCAACCATGCCGGACCAATCCTGCCCCAGCGCCTCGGGATTTGACGAAACCGCAATACTGACCGAAAGCGAAGGGAGCCGCGATGGGCGCGCGCGAAGAGGTGCTGATCACCGCAGAAGAGCTGGCGCGCCGGCTCGCTGCGGACGAGCCGCTGACGCTGCTGGATGTCCGATGGGAACTTGGACAACCGGACGGCATCAAAGCCTACGAACGCGGCCATCTCCCCACCGCGGTCTACGTATCCCTCGAAGAGGAGCTCACCGACCACTCGGTGGCCGGCCGCGGTCGGCATCCGCTGCCGTCGGGGCGCGCAGTGCAGGCGGCCGCACGGCGGTGGGGCGTACGCACCGGTGTTCCCGTGG
>JAGQTR010000206.1 GCA_020438915.1 Mycobacterium sp. | reverse complement strand
CCCAGATGTTGAGGCGAAAGGGGGTGCCGGCACCGCGTTTCGCCTCAGCCAGCGGCGGTTCCGGCCCGGATGATTCGCCTCACCGGCCGAAAATCAGTGCTTCCCTAACGTGAGCTTTAGGATTCGGCGGGTGGCTGGGCCGCGACTAGCGGGGCATCCACGGGCAGCGGTCCGATCTTGGCCGCCCCGCCGGGGGAGCCGAGGGCGTCGCCGCGACCCGGCAGCGTCAGGGTGAAGAACGCCGCGTTGTCAGCGGTGAAGCCCTGCCACTGCTCCGGAACGTCGTCCTCGTAATAGATGGCCTCGACCGGGCAGACGGGCTCGCAGGCCCCGCAGTCGACGCACTCATCGGGGTGGATGTAGAGCATCCTCGCGCCCTCGTAGATACAGTCGACGGGGCACTCCTCGACGCAGGAACGGTCCTTGACATCGACGCAGGGTAAGCCGATCACGTATGTCATACCCAAACGTTACTACAAGTGCTTCTTGTATTAAGAGATCGCTGCGATCAGGTCCAGAATTCGTTCATCGGTGCGGCGAACTCGTCGTTTTTGGTCAACGTCGGCAATCCCAACGAGTCCTCGATCATGCGCAGCAGGCTGTAATGGTCGTACTTGTTGGTGGCGGTGAAGTGGCCGCCGCGCATTCCGCCCGCTACGGCTGCCGGCGAGGGGATGACGACGGTCACGATGCGGTTGCCCTCGTCACCGAATCCCAGTGACAGGTTGTCGTTGTCCTCGTCGAACGTGACCACCAGGACCGACCTTTCGGCCGGGTCCAGCCACACGTTCGAATTCAGGATGACCGGCACCGTCTCGGAGAGGAACTGGTCGAGCGCCGGAACGTTGTACTGGTGAGTTGGTGAGAATTGGCTGATCATGAACTTCACGATGTCGCCGAGCGAATCGATCGGGCCTTCGCCGTTGTAGTTCTCGTTGGCGGCGAACCACACGAAGTCCGGGGTGGTCTCCGGTGACGAGAGATCGATCGTCATCTGGTCCAGCGGGAACAGATGCTGCACCGCGTAGGCCTGGTCGTTGCCGATGCCCTCGAACGCCACGAAGGGTAGCTGTGCGACGCTGTAGTCACCGGAAGCCTCCAAGGGTTGTCCGGGGGGCTGGCTCTGCGCGTAACCCCGCCAGGTCATGCCGGCGTTGTCGATGTTGGTGGTCAGGATCGTTCCGTGATCGAAGATGCAGACTGCTTCGCACTCGTAGGTCAGGCCGTAGTCGGTGCCGCCGACGATGGGGTAGTAGTTGGGCAGGCTGGGGTGGGTCAGGGCGAAGAAGTTGTTGGCCGACCCGTAGGCGTTGACCAGGCTGTTGGTGAACGGCGCGTTGGGGCTACCGATGATGTCGCCGTAGCCCTTGTTCTCCATGTACACCATGAACACATGGTCCAGTTCGCCGACGGTGGACACCGGCGGTGTCGCGGGCCCGGGGGCCGGCAGGTCGGCGCTGATGGTGAACACGATGTTGTCGGCGAAGGCCGAGTTGTAGTTGACGTTGATGCCGAGGGGGAAGATATTGACCTGGTCGAGAATGACATCGACCTGGGCGTAACGGGTTCCGACGGGCACGGCGCCAGAGGTCTGGCGCTGCTTCAACTTGGTTCCGAAGAAGCGTTCCAGGACCCCGACGGGCGCCAGTGTTGTGGTGCCGAGGTAGGTCCTGTTGGTGTCGAGGAAGTCGACCTTGACCGATGCTGAGGACAGGTTGGCCAGCCAGCCGCCGAGCCAAGCGCTGAGGTTGTAGGTCACTGCGCCGGTATCGATGTCGAGCGCAGCGGCGCTGAGGTCCACGGTCTGCGTCAGCGTGGAGTCGGCCACGTTCCCACCGCCGAAGAACTGCGCGCCGCCGTCCGTGGGACCGTTTTTGGCCTTCGGGAAGCCCATGAAGGAGGGCAGATCCGGGAATGGGAAGGGCGTCCCGACAGGCCACGAGTTGCGCAGGGTGCCGTACTCGATGGCCGTCGGGGTACCGGTCACCGTCCAGCCGGGGATCGAGACCGCGCTATTGCCTGACAGCGACGGGTCTCCCTGCTCGGCGCCCGGGTTGACCAACAGGTTCGGGCTGTGGGCAATAGCGGCCTGGGCCGCCGCATGTTGGGCGGCCCGGTACGGCGCCAGGAAAGTCTCGTCGATCTCGCGACGCACCGCTGCCAGAATCGCCAGCCCCCACGGCAACTCGGTGTTGTCGTAGGAGGTGCCCGAGACTGCGAACACCCAATCCAGGACATCGACGGTCAGTTGCGCGACCACCCTGACCACGCCATCGGCGACGTCCTTCAGGGTCGGCTTCGGCGCCGGGGAGTTCGCGGTGTCGGCCGACACCGGGGTGTGCGCCGTGGTTGCCGCAGCCAACGAGGACACCGAGGTACCCGTGGAACCCGAGGGCGTCGCGGCCGCCGGATCGGCCACCGCACCGCTGAGCGTCGCCGCTCCTTCGGAATCAGCGGACGCGTCATCGTCGTCGGCCCCGGTCTGATCGCTGTCACCGACAGCCCCGGATTTGCCGATGTCGGACGCAGCACTGCTGCCCGCGGGTTCGCCGTCTGCCGAATCGCCGGCTACCGACCCCGCGTGCGCCTCGTCCGGTGCCGGATCCGCGGCTGCGGGCTCCGCTACCGCCGCGGTGTCCTCGATGGCCGTGCCGTCCGGTGAACTCTCTGCGCTGTTGTCGACGACATCACCGCCGACATCGACACCGACATCACCGCCGTCGGCATCTTCGGCTTCGACGTCGGCCGCAACGTCCCCGTCGGAGGAATCCTCGGTGTCGTCGTCGCCCGATTCCGACGCCAATGTCGGCTCTGAAACCGATGTTTCGGCGGTGGATGACCCCTCAGTGGATGCCGCGTCAAGACCCGGGGTCGACGCCGTCGTCGCCGAGGTGGTCGCGGACGACGTGGTGGTCGTGGACGCAGAGTTGTCCGACACCGAGCTGGCGCCCGAGGACGGCTCGGCATAGGCGATACCCGGTGCAGTCGCCAACGCGACCCCCACCCCGAGGGCAACCGCCAGTGCTCCTACGCGTCCGATATTCCTTGCGCTACCCATGACGGTTCCCTTTTCTTTCGTCCACTTGCGGCATGCCGCCGGAGTGGAATCAACGAAACGATGGGCTGTACGCGGCAACCCGCCGCGTCACCGTATACCTGCGATGCACCGTTTGTGTGGGTAACGGCCAGAGTGGCGCGCCCGATCAAGTCCCGGTGTGCCACCCCCGGCCAGACGGCGTGGTCTTGTCCGGGCAGTCGTTTTGTCCCGGAACAGAACCGTCAGGTTCTCCCGACGGGCCTTACGCCATGGTCTTACGCCGCCAGCAGAACAATGCCGCCGACAAGCAGTGCGATCACCTTGACGAGTTCCAGACCGACGTAGACGTAATGGACGCGGGATCGCGTGGTCGTGTGGTCAGCGGTCGGTGGGGCGGCCAGGACCGCATCGGAGCGGCGGCTCAGCCTGGGTCGAACCGCCACCAACTGGACTACCAGGGCGGCGATCGCGACGGCGATCGCGACGGTCGCGCCTGGTGGGGGTGACCCCAGCACGGTCGCGACGACGATCACGGCCGCAAGGACGAGCTCGATGGTGTTGAGCGCACGGAAGACCAGCCGGCCGATGCCCAGGCCGACCCCGAGCGTCACGCCCGGTGCCCGGAACTTCAGCGGCGCCTCGACGAACGAGATCGCCACCACCATTCCGAACCAGGTGAACAGCGCCGCGACGGCCACGGCACCACCGCCGGTCATGAATCCCGCCGAGTCGGGACCGGTTGACCGGCAGCGTTTTCGGTGTGTTTACCGACATGGGATTCTGCGCGCATGCGTTCGACCATCCACGGGTAGTGCAGCTCGAAGGCGGGCCGCTCGGAGCGGATACGGGGAAGCTCGGTGAAGTTGTGCCGTGGCGGCGGGCAACTGGTCGCCCATTCCAGCGAATTGCCGTAGCCCCACGGATCATCGACGGTGACCGGTTCGCCATAGCGCCAACTCTTGAAGACGTTCCAGACGAACGGCAGCATCGACGCACCCAGGATGAATGCGCCGATGGTGGAGACGATGTTCAGGCCCTGGAAGCCGTCGCTGGGAAGGTAGTCGGCATAGCGGCGCGGCATACCCTCGTCGCCGAGCCAGTGCTGCACCAGGAATGTGGTGTGAAAGCCGATCAGGGTCAGCCAGAAGTGCAGCTTGCCCAGTCGTTCGTCGAGCAAGCGTCCGGTCATCTTGGGGAACCAGAAGTAGATGCCGGCGAAGGTGGCGAACACGATCGTGCCGAACAGCACATAGTGGAAGTGTGCGATCAGAAAGTAGGTATCGGTCACGTGGAAGTCGATCGGCGGGCTGGCCAGCAGGACGCCGGTGAGCCCGCCGGCCAGGAACGTCACGATGAAGCCGATCGAGAACAGCATCGGCGTCTCGAACGTCAGCCGGCCCT
>JAGQTR010000205.1 GCA_020438915.1 Mycobacterium sp. | reverse complement strand
CATGTGGCTGCGCGCCACCCTGCCCAGGCTGCGCTATGACCAGTTCATGGCCCTGGGCTGGAAGATCCTGATCCCGGTGTCGCTGGGCTGGATCATGATCGTGGCGATCATGCGCGCGCTACTCGGCGACGGCTATCAGACACTGGCGACCGGGCTGGTAGGCGCGGGCATCGTTGTCGCAGTGGTGGCGGTGTTGGTCGTGCGGAAAGCGCGCGCCAGGGATCTTCGCCGAAGGCCCATGCAACCCATCCCCTCGGTGGCCGACGGCGCGTTCCCGGTGCCGCCCATACCGGTGAAGGAGCCAGCAGATGCCTAAGTTCCTAGATGCCATCGCAGGGTTCGGCGTCACCTTCGGGTCGATGTTCAAGAAGCCGGTCACCGAGGAGTA
This sequence comes from Mycobacterium sp., assembly GCA_020438915.1. Lineage (GTDB taxonomy): Bacteria > Actinomycetota > Actinomycetes > Mycobacteriales > Mycobacteriaceae > Mycobacterium. Next base: position 4,182 of record JAGQTR010000205.1, on the reverse strand, counting down.
TCCGGAGAAGCCCGGTCCGATCGAGCCTCGGTATCACGGCCGCCATCAACTCAACCGCTATGCCGACGGGCTGGAGAAGTGCATCGGATGCGAGTTGTGCGCCTGGGCATGCCCCGCCGACGCGATCTACGTCGAGGGCGCCGACAACACCGAGTCCGAGCGGTTTTCGCCCGGCGAACGTTACGGCCGCGTGTACCAGATCAATTACCTGCGTTGCATCGGATGTGGTCTGTGCATCGAGGCCTGTCCCACTCGCGCGCTGACGATGACCAATGACTACGAGATGGCCGATGACAACCGTGCCGACCTCATTCTGGGCAAGGACAAGTTGCTGGCACCGATGCAGCCGGGGATGCAGCAGCCGCCCCACCCGATGGCGCCGGGCAGCACCGACGAGGACTACTACCTCGGCAACATCACCGGTGTTGAGGAGGCGCGGTGAGCACCCAGATCCTGGCAGCCATCGTCGACTCCGGAGACGGGACGGTACACACCAGCACCAGCGAAGCCGTTCTGTTCTGGGTTCTGGCGGCGGTATCGGTGATCGGTGCCATCGGTGTGGTCACCGCGCCGAAGGCGGTGTACTCGGCCATCTCGCTCGGGGCCACGATGATTTCACTGGCCGTGCTCTATATCGCCCAGGACGCGCCGTTCCTCGGGGTGGTCCAGGTGGTGGTGTACACCGGCGCGATCATGATGCTGTTCCTGTTCGTCCTCATGCTGATCGGCGTCGACTCCTCGCAGTCTCTGGTGGAAACTATTCGCGGACAACGGCTGGCAGCAATCGGTGTCGGTGTTGGATTCGGCATTCTATTGATCGCCGGCATCGGCAACGTCTCGGCAACGGGGTTCGCCGGCTTGACCCAGACGAATGCTCTCGCCCCCGAAGGCAACGTCGAAGGGCTTGCGGCGCTGATCTTCACCCGATATCTGTGGGCGTTCGAGCTGACCGGTGCGCTGCTGATCACGGCCGCGCTGGGCGCGATGGTGTTGGCGCACCGCGAGCGCTTCGAGCGCCGCAAGACCCAGCGTGAGCTGGCCGCCGAACGATTCGCGCCCGGCGGGCACCCGACCACGCTGCCCAATCCGGGCGTGTACGCACGGCACAATGCTGTAGACATGCCCGCGCGGTTGCCCGACGGGACCGGCTCCGAACTGTCGGTCAGCACGATCCTGCAGCTTCGCGCACTGCCCGACAGCGGAGACGAGGACGGGGACGGGGGCAGCCGGTGAATCCCGATAACTACCTGTATCTCTCGGTACTGCTGTTCACCATCGGTGCGGCGGGAGTATTGTTGCGCCGCAACGCGATCATCATGTTCATGTGCATCGAACTGATGCTGAACGCCGCAAACCTGGCTTTCGTCGCTTTCTCCCGCATGCACGGGCACCTCGACGGTCAGGTGGTGGCGTTCTTCACCATGGTGGTCGCCGCGTGCGAAGTCGTAGTCGGCCTGGCCATCATCATGACCATCTTCCGCACCCGACGCTCGGCCAGCGTCGATGACGTAAGTCTGTTGAAGCATTGATTTCGCCAGCTGTACACACTGAGGGGATTTGCACAAATGGCAATTGACGCATCGGGCGGGATCGGACGCTCGCCACAGGACACGAAGGAATCACCGATCGGCAAGGGGTGGGTGCAGGGCGTCGCCCTGGTCATGATCTTCGGGTTCTTCGTGATGGGAATCCTGGCCTACCGCACCTATGCGGCGTCGATGCCCATGCCCGACAAGGTTGTCAGCGAATCGGGTGAGGTGCTGTTCACCGGTGAGGACATCACCCACGGTCAGGAACTCTTCCAGGCACGCGGCCTGATGCAGTACGGGTCGGTGCACGGACACGGTGCCTACCTCGGTCCCGACTACACCGCCGACTATCTGCGACGCGCCACCGACGACGTGACCGCACAGTTCGAACGCGCCGGCGCACCGCAGGTGCACGACCGGGTGGTGCAGGAGTTCCGGACCAACCGCTTCGACGAGGCCACCAAGACCCTCACCTATACCGACGCCCAGGCTGCAGCCTTCGAACACCTTCGACAGCACTACGCCGACCATTTCGGAAGGGACGCCAAGAAAAACGGCCTGTCGTCGGATTTCATCACCGATCCGGCCGAGATCAGTGACCTGACCGCATTTTTCTCCTGGAGCGCGTGGGCTGCGGCCGCCGAGCGTCCAGGCCACAATTACACCTACACCAACAACTGGCCGGCTGAGCCTCGGGTCGACAACGGCCCCACCGCGGATCTCATTGTCTGGTCGGCGCTGTCGTTGGTGGTGTTGCTCGGCGGCAGCGGCATCCTGTTCGCGATCTACGGCCGCTGGAGCCAGAAGGTCGGTTGGCATGCGCAGGACACCCCCGGTATCTCCTATAGGCAGCCCGGTGAGGTGAGGCTGACCCGCTCACAGCGGGCCACGGTCTGGTTCTTCGCGATCGTCTCGGCGCTGTTCCTGGTTCAGGCGATGCTCGGGGCGCTCACCGAGCACTACCGTGCCGACCTGAGCTCGTTCTTCGGGCTCGATCTGGCGCAATTGCTGCCGTATAACCTGGCCAGGACGTGGCATGTGCAGCTGGCGCTGCTGTGGCCTGCAGCGGCGTTCCTGGCCGCGGGAATCTTCTTGACGCCGTTCATCACCCGGAAGGAACCCCACCGACAGCACTGGCTGGCCTATGGCTTGCTGGGTGCGCTGGTGGCGGTGGTGGTCGGATCGCTGACCAGCGAGGCGCTGTCGATCTTCGGGATTCTCGACGAGGGCAGCCTGTTTTCGCAGCAGTGGGAATATCTGGACCTACCGCGGATCTGGCAGATTCTGTTGACCATCGGCCTGTTTTTGTGGATCGCCATAGTCTTCCGGGGTCTGCGATCGAGTCTGAAGACCGCCTCCAAGACCAGCATGCCGTGGATGTTCTTCTTCGCCGGTCTGGCAATCCCGGCGTTCTACGCAATCGGTCTGCTCGCCGGCAGCAGCACACACTTCACGGTCGCCGAATTCTGGCGGTTCTGGGTGGTGCATCTGTGGGTGGAAGACTTCCTCGAACTGTTCACCACCGTGATGGTCGCCTACATCTTCGTACTGCTCGGCGTGGTTCGACAGCGAATCGCCCTCGGGATCATCTTCCTCGACATCATCCTGTACTCGGCGGGCGGCGTGATCGGCACGATGCACCATCTGTACTTCTCCGGCACTCCGGTGGAGCACATGGCGTTGGGAGCGTTCTTCTCTGCCGCCGAAGTGATCCCACTGACCTTCCTGACCGTGGAGGCCTGGACCTTCCTGCAGTTGGGTTCCCGCCAGCAAACCGGGGACACCAAACCGTTCCCGCACCGCTGGGCGGTGATGTTCCTGGTCGCGGTCGGTTTCTGGAACTTCGTGGGCGCCGGCGTGTTCGGTTTCCTGATCAACCTTCCGATCGTGTCGTACTACCAGATCGGCACCGCGCTGACGGCCAACCACGCGCACGGGGCGATGATGGGCGTTTACGGCATGTTGGCCATCGGTATCGCGCTGTTCGCCTACCGCTACATCATCCCGGCGGATAAGTGGCCGGAAAAGCTTGCTCGACTGAGTTTTTGGTCGCTGAACATCGGTCTGGCCTGGATGATGTTCGCAACCCTGCTGCCGCTGGGAGTGCTACAGCTTTACCACTCGGTCAACGACGGCTACTTCGAAGCGAGATCATTGGGCTACATCACCCAGCCCGGAAACGTGCTGCTGGAGTGGATGCGTATGCCCGGTGACATCGTCTTCATCGGTGGCGGGATCCTGCCGTTCATGTGGATTTCCTGGCTGGCGATCAAGGGCTTCTGGGAAAGCAGGAACTCCGACGCCGTCGATGAACTGCCCGAAAACCCGTTGTATACCGAACTTCCCGCAGGTGTGGCAGCCGGTACGGAAGGAGACACCAAGCCGTGATGGCTCCCGGCATCGCGACCTGGCTGGTTTCGGGGTACGCCCTGTTGCTGGCTGCGATTGCGTGGGGCTTCGATTTGATGGCCAAGCGGGCATCGCACCGGGCAGCCGCCTGGCGGACCGGGGGGTTCGTCTATCACCCGGATCACGATGCCTGGCGGTGCCCGGAAGATGAGTGGCTGTGGCCGTCGTCGTTCGACCCCAACAACCGGGTCATGCGGTACCGCGCCAAACCCACCGTCTGCAACGGCTGCCCGGTCAAGATGGA